>JAKAKU010000109.1 GCA_021824385.1 bacterium
CGAGTCCCCTTGGGGGAAATCCCTCCCTCTCCGCACATGGGATGAGAAGCGCTGCCATGAATTGGCGAGTCCCCTTGGGGGAAATCCCTCCCTCTCCGCACATGGGATGAGAAGCGCTGCAAGTTTTAAAATATTTTGTATACTGAACACATGAAGAATAATCGAGGGTCGGCTGTTCTTATTGTTATGTTGATTCTTGTCCTCGTTTCCGTCGGTATCGGTGCCTTTTACCTCACAAAGAAACCAATTTCAGTGACAAATGGTAACACTTCACCGACGTCTTTGCCCACTGCTCTCCCTCAAAATACCACGGGCCCTCAGTCAGAGGCGTTATCAGATAAAAATTGTCATGATTTTCCTCAATATTTTGTTGTGGAGGGAGAAATCCCTGATTCTGTTGGAATCAACTTACTCATAAAATACAAAACAAGTCCTGAGCAAAAATTTCCTTGTACCTATTCAAAAGACACAAACGATTTCGAAATAAAAAACCAGTTTGCAGAATATTACTGGGGGATAACAGATCATTTTTTGATACTTGATAGTGGCACAGGGCCAGATCCAAGAGGGTTGATAGTCTATGATTTAAGTACCCGAAAACAGGTTTTTGAAGATCAATATTCACATCCCGCAACTATTGGGAATGGTACCGTTGATTATTGGACTCCTACAAAAACCAAAGCTACAAAATCAAACTGTTCTGAGTCTACCGAATATAACAGTGCAGGCCTTGGGGCAATCATCGAGTCACATGTCTCTTTGGAGCTTACGACATTAACAAAGAAAGATTTGGGACAAACTCGCTGTTCTCCAACGCAATAGTCCCTTATTTTCTTCCTGTTATTGCAACGACTCCAAATATAAAAAGTGAGAGGAGAACAATCGCTCCTCCTGCGGGAAGATTAAAGTAATACGAAATGAATAGCCCCAAGATGACTTCTGTGAGCGCGAGAACAATTGATAAACCCATACTTTGTTTAAAGCTTTTTGCAGTCTGCATTGCAGTAACGACAGGAATAACCATCAGCGCTCCAATGAGGAGCACCCCGACAACTCTCATGGCCAGTGAAACGGTTACAGCCGTCAGGACCATAAGTACAACATTAATAAAGGTAACTTGAATGCCTGAAACGCGAGCACTTTCTTCATCAAACGATGAGTAAAGAAGCTTTTTGTAAAGAATAACCACAGAAAGAAGGGTGATAAGTCCGAGAACAATGATCAAATACACTTCATCAGCTCTGACGGTTGTGATACTGCCAAACAAATAACTAAATAAGTTTGAGTTGAACCCGTGCGCCAAGCTCATCAGGACAATTGAAAGTGCAAGTCCTCCCGGCAAAAACATGGCAAGCACTGCTTCCGAAGGAATTTTATTTTGAGTTCTCAAGGCTTCAATCAGAATGCTGGCAAGAATTGTGATAAACACGGTTGTTACCACTGGTTGTGTGCCAAGGAGTAGTGCAATCGCAACGCCAGAGAGGGCAACATGGGAAAGGGTATCAGCTATCAGTGAATATCTGCGCACAACCAAAAAATTCCCGATCAAAGGAGCAATGAGCGCAATAACAATTCCAGCTTCAAAAGCTCGAATCATAAAGTCATATTGAAAAATTGAAATCATAATTTAATGTCCGTGTACTACCATTCGTAGGTGCTCGCCATAGAGTTTTTTCATAAAATCACCCTTCAATATATCTTTTGGCTTTCCATGAGAGATAATGGTTCTGTTAATACAAGCTACAGAGCTTACTTCGTGTGCCACAACATCAATATCGTGACTCACTAAAATAAGCGTTAAGCCTTTTTCGCGATTAAGACTTTTCAGCAATTCGTAAAACTTTGCTTGTGACTCAGTGTCTACCCCAACAGTTGGCTCATCGAGGACTAAGAGTTCAGGGTGGGAGGCAAGTGCTTTTGCAATGAACACACGCTGAACTTGTCCTCCTGAAAGTTCATTGAGCAGTCTATGCTTATGTGAGAGCATATCAACTGATTGCAATGCATTTTCAATAGCACGTGTATCAATTGGCCGTTCAAAATCAATCCACCGACTGCGCGTGAGTCTACCTAGAGAAACCGTTTCCCACACCGTAATAGGGAACTTCATCAGGTTTGAGCCTGCTTTTTGGGGAACATAGCCAATTTTTTGCCATCCACTAAATTCAGCACTATTTTTGCCAAACAAGGTGACTGTCCCTGTTTTTGGGGTCAAAATACCAAGAATAATTTTAAGCAGCGTTGTTTTTCCCGAGCCATTCGGGCCGATGATTCCTAGAAAATCACCTCGTTTGACGGCCAAATTGATGTTTTGCAACACCATATCAGAGCCGTATCCGGCATTTACATTTTGAAGTTCAATGAGATTTTCAGTCATGTCTTAATATTACATGCATGAGAGGGCTGTGCGAAGGTTTATTAGGTTTTCACCCTGAACGGAAAAATAATTGGTACCCCGATCAATCTCCTCAGGAGTGAGTCCTTCAAGTGGATTGAATACCAGTGTTTTGGCATGTGTTTCGTTTGCAATTGTTTGTGCCAATCGAGGACTGACTAAGGACTCAAAAAAAATATACGAAATGTTTTTCTCGCGAACAAGGTTTGTTATCTCAGTTAATTTTTGTGGCGTCGGCTCTTCATCGGGGGAAAGACCTGCGATTGCAATTTGGTTGAATCCATATTGGTGAGCTATGTACCCAAATGCTGCATGAGACGTCACGATATCGTGTTTTGTGCAGCGAGAAAGGCCTTTTTTGAATGCTTCATCCAATTGAGAAAGCTTTAACAGCAAGTTCATTTTGTTTGTTTCAAAATAGGATGCATTTTCTGGTGAAACCTCGATAAGGGCTTCCGTAATTTTTGTGACAATTTGTTTGGATAATACTGGGCTCAGCCACACATGGGGGTCGTTATTTTCAATGGGTAAAGCAGTCGCGATTTGCAGCACATTATTCGCTACGACTTTTCCCTGCCAACTTTCAAAAATAGGTCCAATACTTATTAACAAAGTGCTTTTTGCGATATTGGTAAGATCAGTGGTAGTCGGTTCATAATCATGTGGTTCTGCACCCGATGGAGTAATGTTTGTAACACTAATGCGCTCCCCACCAATTTGTTCTGCAAAATATGCGAGTGGGTAAAATGAAGCCACGACAGGAATCTTTTGTGAAGAAAGCGTGGTTTGAGGCAGATTGCTCCTTGTTTTAAAATATAGTGCGGTGATTGTGAGCACAACGACAGCAATGATAATGATAACGGTTTTTTTCATACTGCATTAGTATAGCGAAAACATCACTGGTGGCGTTTATGACAATTTTTTGCTAAAATAGCCTATATGAAAAATGATGCCGTAATGGTGGGTGCTGCTGTTGTATACAAAAGGGTAAAAGGAAAAGAACCACAATGGTTCATTGTAAAGTCTGACGAAGGCGGGGAATGGGAGATTCCAAAAACTATTGTTCGCCGTGGAGAGTCTTCAGTCAGATCTGTTATTCGACTTACTCAAGAGCAGGCAAGTATGCGCACCAAAGTTTTAGAAGAGGTTGGACGAGCCTCGGGAGCTGGTCGCGTAAACGGTAAAGCGGTAAACCAAAAATATTTATATTATTTACTTCATTGCAAAGATACCGGGGAAATTATGGCATTTCCAGACTTCAAGTGGGTTGACTATAAAGTTGCCGCAAAACTCCTTCCATTGAAGAGGGACCAAAACATGCTTAAAGACGCAAAAGAGATTCTAAAAACTGTTGACGTAAAACGGGAGAAACTTCAAGACGAAATTGACGCTGAAGCTCTAGAGGCACAACAAGCAAAGTAAACTCTTCTCTGGAGGTGTCGCCTAGTGGCTATGGCACACGCTTGGAAAGCGTGCAGGGCAACCTGTCGTGGGTTCGAGTCCCACCACCTCCGCCAATACCTCAAAATTTTCTTTGCCCTTATAGCTCAACGGATAGAGTACCAGTTTCCGGAACTGAGGATGGAGGTTCAATTCCCCCTAAGGGCACCAAGGGTTAGTTAAGAGACAGTGGATTTATAAGGAAAACGACTACGGTGAGCAAGAAACTCACATACAGCGAATACTCACCAATGATTTTTTGCATCCATCGATTTTCTCTCCATTTTGGTTGAAACAGCAGCACACAAAAAAACGCTCGGCAGACAATATCTACAAAGAAATTGGGTTTAGAATAAAAAAACACAAGACTACCAGAGAGAAAAAATATACAGATAAATAGTGTTGTTCTGGCACCCAAAACAGCAGGAGTTGTCGTGATACCTTGTTTTTTGTCTGCTTTCATATCAAACGTTGCGAGCACCAGATGATACCAAGCGGTAATGACAAAAATAAAAATCAAGTTAACGGGAATGTTCTTCAGAAGTGCGGTGATGTCTCCTCGATAGGTAACATACCCCAACAAATACATCAGTCCTCCGTACAAAGAACCACCCGTTATGAAGTCAATAAACGGTATTCCCTTAAAGCGAATTGGTGGAGCTGAATACCAAAACAAATCGGCACTGAGTACGAGATAAACAATAAAAGGAATAATTCCAAAGAAACTGAAACAAAATCCACAGAGTGCGAAGCAAATAAAAGAATTTTTTAATAAAGAGCTTCTTTCTTGTTGGGTATGCACTTTCCCAAACACCCCACCCTTCCGTTTATTTTCATGATCTGACAGGTCGTCATAATAATCATTTACTGCATACACAAAATAGGAGTAGGGAATCATAATTATAAAAAGGGGAACAATAAACTGAAGACTGAGTATTGTCGTAAAATTTCCAGAAGCAACAACTCCAAACACAAAGAAGAGAAAATGAACAAGCCAGTACAGTGGTCGACTCGTTCGAACAAATGACGTTAGTTCGTTCATTTTTTTCATAATCTGCATTATACGACAATCAATTTGACTCGATCTTTTAAACTCATTACACTTGTCACTCTTGTATTCTTTGTTTTATAAAGCGAGGTTTTTGTGATTCACAACGCCAATCCTGCAATTGTGGTCGTACATGCAGTTATAAACACATTTACTTTAAAGCTTTACAAACCAATAGCGAATGGTTTTTCAGCTCGCGAGCCACTTCTCAAGAAGAAGGATGTTGTATCCGGGGTTTTGGAATACCAATCGAGTAGTAATGTCGTTGTTCTACCGGTTTCACCGCAACTTTTGGAACATGGGTATGTCCCCGTGAACGCCATTAGTCGGCAAAAAGACGTCGACCATTGGAGCTTAATTATTCACTTTCGTGAGAAATTCCGGGAAGCCAGTTCGCAGAGGCTCCGAAACGCTGCAAACCTTATGGATCAACTCTTGATCGAGTATTCATTTGTGGTGGCAAGTTTTGACAACATGGAAAACAATACGAAAGGACTTTTTTTGATTTCCCCTAAATTTAGAGGGGAGGAGGCTGCACCCCAATCATGTACCTATCCGGTACTTCGAATGACCGGAATTGGAGTTTTTGAGGAAGTGCAGACATGATTTTTCCAAACACGGGCCAGCGCTTTCGCTGGCCTTTTTGTATTTCAAGGTATAATCGCACTATGAATGACCAAGTACGCGAAGTAAAAGAGAAAACAGATATTGTTGCTCTCATTGGTGAGCATGTAACACTTAAAAAAGCAGGCCGGCATTGGAAAGGCTTGTGCCCGTTTCATAATGAAAAAACTCCCTCGTTTACCGTTTCACCTGAACTTCAACTCTATAAATGTTTTGGTTGCGGGAAGTCGGGAGACGTATTTACTTTTTTGGAAGAGTACGAAGGTCTTGAATTCCCTGATGCATTAAAAGTCTTGGCACAAAAGGCAGGTGTTGAACTCATACAAACAAAAGGTGTTGAGGGCGGAAAAAAGGAAATTCTCTACGAAGTAAACGATTTAGCCGCAAAGTTTTACCATTACGTGCTTATGAATCTTGCCAGTGGGAAAGATTCACTGACGTATTTTATTGATAAACGAGGTCTTACCAAAGACACCATCGAAGCATTCTTGTTGGGAGCGGCACCCGAATCACCCCATGCATTGTTTGATTTTTTGGCTCGTAAAAAAAACATTTCACCTGAAACCCTTGTTGAAGCTGGTCTCGTGTTCAAAACTGATAGAGGGGACTACATTGATCGCTTTCGCGGACGCGCAATTTTCCCAATTCAAAATGCCCGAGGCGCAACCATTGCGCTCGCAGGTCGCATTCTCCCCGGGCCGATGGAGAAGAAGCTTGCTAAATATATCAACTCTCCAGAAACGCCCATTTACCATAAAAGTGAATCGCTTTTTGGACTTCCGCAATCAAGAGCTGAAATTAAGCGGACAAAAGCTGCCGTTGTTGTCGAGGGAGAGGTAGACATGATTTCATCGTGGCAGCACGGCGTTAAAAATGTAGTTGCCATTAAAGGATCTGCATTCACTGATTCACATGCGAGAGTATTAAGTCGACTAGCGACGAGTGTGATTCTTGCGCTTGATGCCGACTTTGCTGGCGGAAACGCCGCCATGAAAGGAATCTCAGAAGCACAAAAATTCGGGCTTGAGGTAAAAGTTGCAAATCTTGGGGAATATAAAGATCCTGACGAATTTGCTAGGGCCGATGAGCTGGGGTATCAAAAAGCACTCAGTACTTCAGTAAATGTGTGGGACTTTTTGGTTGAACTTATGTTTTCGCGTTACTCAATTGATACGGCACAAGGGAAGCTTGAGCTCTCACGTGCGCTCATTCCATATTTGTCTCATATCGAGGACCCCATTTTACAGGCTCATTATGTACGGCTTGTTGCTGGAAGACTTTCTGTACCTGAATCAGCGGTTATGAGCTCATTAAAAAGTGT
>JAKAKU010000079.1 GCA_021824385.1 bacterium
AAAAGTCCTTTAAACCCAAGCCACGAGTCACGGAGGGCGTTCACTCGAACGCTTCCTACATGTTGCCAGTTAACGGGTGACTCCACCACTTTCAGGTTCATCTTACGTGCAATATACAAAAGCTCCAAATCAAAGGCTGCAGTTACCCCTGTCATGCCCGTAGAATTGATGGTAAAAATTTTCATATTAGGAAATATTTTTTTCGCTGCCGATGAGGTAAATGCCTTAAATCCACATTGAGTATCTCGGTATGGCAGAAGCAAAATTACGGTCCGTAAAAACATAAATCCATACGCCATGATTTGTCGCATAAACGGCTCACCAGGGCGACCGGCGCGAGAGCCAATCACCACATCAGCACCATTTTTAAAGGAGGGGAGGAATTTTTCAATTTCTGAAAGGGGAGTGGCTTGATCCATGTCAGTAAATAAAACAATTTCCCCTTTTGCCGCGAGTACTCCTGCAATAACGGTCCCCCCTTTCCCCCGATGAGGCTCTTTCATAAGACGGAAATTTTTGTACTTCCCTATTCGTTTTTCAATTTCTTGGGCGGTGTTATCGGGTGATCCATCATCAACAATCACAACCTCCCAGCTGTAGTCTTGTTTTTGAAGGTAATCGTGAACCGTTTTTAGTACTCCCCGCTTTAGATTCCCGACTTCTCGGTAAGCAGGAATTACGACCGAAAGAAATGGTTTTTGCATATCGTTTATTGTATACCGGGTTATTTGGTAAAGCCAAACAACGGCTCGGTGAGGTTTTGGTTTCCAGTACTACAACTTTTGTCTATCCCCTCTTTTGTATATTTTTTGTAGTCGGGGTAAATAAGGCCAAGCGCTCCAAAACTTTGATCGATTTTGTCGACCATTGAATGTGGGAAAACTATTGTATATACCGGTGCTTCGGTTTTCGGTAAGTTTACATGAAGACCTTGAAAATAAAACAAATATCGATACCCTAATTCGTTTCCGGGGGTCGTAATATAACTCACTGCGACACATGGATATCCATGTTTTTGAGCGTCATTTTTAATTTCTGAAACAATATGTGTGCGGTCTATATACCCACTTCTATTCACGGGAATTGTTTCAAATCGGGTGATGTTTGCAACAACAAAAATCGCTAATAACAAAAACGCCACAGCTTTTCCAAGCATCGTTTTTGAAAGCACCTCCAAAAGAAGGGCGGGCAAAAGCACCCACAAAACGGCCATTCCGTTTAAATAATATTCAGATAAGTTAAGCGGATTGTGACTAAAGAACACGATATACAGTAAAATCCACAAAACAAATAAGATGCTCCATTTGAGTCTGAGTTTTCGATACGCTACCAAAAATGCAAAGATAGCAAACATACTAAGCATTGCGGTTTTATCTGGCATATTCACAAGATCTCCGGTATAAATGTTTCGAATATTTTTTGAGAGTAGTGTTGTCGTTCGATCAAGCTTCTCCGCAAAATTAACGGGCGTTCCCCCACCTACCGCCGAGCCAAGGATGGCTTTTGTTTGTAAAAATCCATTTTTTACTTCAAATAGTAAGAAGGGACTCAAACTTACGAGCCCTACAATAATTGCATTCCGAATTGCAGAAACCTTTGGCATTGATTTTGAAAGGAGAAGCGCCACGATTGAAACAGGAGCAAGAATAACAAACGCCAAATTTATTTGCCAACTTACTGCAAACAAAAACGCCGTAAGCATGAGCCCTTCTGCAGTTTTCTTTTTGAGAATTAATTGCAGTGAATATAAAAACCAAATAGACCAGAGCACAACGGTAATTGTTGGGTTTACTTCTCGATCGGTCATGACTAATACAAATGAAACCGCATAGATAAGTGCTGCATATAAACCCACCCTGTTAGAAAAAATAGAGCTAACCACAAACCACATACTAAAAACGGTGATTACCCCAACAAGAATTGAAACAATCAGCCCTGATGCAGGACTCATACCCAAAAGAACGTAAAAAGGAACGATGGAATAATACCAAAGCGGGCCGATATACACCCCGTGAACAGAAGTCTCTTGTCCAATGAGACGTAAATGATGATTTTCAACAATGTCTCTTACAAACCAGCCTGCCAAGTCTTGATCATGACCGTATGCAAAAAGTTCAAGAGCTCGTGAACTCCTCATAAATAAGGCCAATAAAAGAATGAGACACAGCACTTTATGCGATTTGATAAATTGAATTACTTTATTCATAGTTTGTTTATACGGCTCGACACAAATCTAGTATTTTTTGCAGTGCCTCATCAAAGGGGGTATTTCGAATCCACGCACCAGACGCTCCAGGATGGCCTCCTCCACCCAGCGCCACTGCAATTTTAGAAGTATCAACTCCACCACGAGAGCGGAAACTTACCGATGAATTGTTAGCGGTATCTTCAGTCATGATAAACCCAAAGTTAGTGCCACCTACTTTTGAAATTATGAGCTGCGCTGCCGTTTCTCGAGTTCCATAAATGTGTAAATACGGCGCATATTCGGCCTCAGTAAGTGCTACATACGCAAAGCCTTTTGGGTCGACCGTAAGTTTACTAATGACAAGCCCCCAGAACTTGATCAGATCAAGCGGAAGATTGTTGAATAAATTGTATGCGGCGAGTTCACGATCAGCTCCTAAATTCATAAGTTTATCGGCAATTGAAAAGGTGTTTTTGTAGACTTCAAATTGAAATGAGCCCGTGTCTCCAAGCATGCCTGCAAGCAAGCTTGTAGCCATACTTTTAGTGATTTCGATATTCCAATCCTGGAGAACATTGAAAAGCATTTCACATACAGAACTTGTTTCATAATCCAGTAAGTTAATACTCCCAAAACCTTTGTTTGAAGTGTGATTGTCTATAACGATCAACGGAAGTGTTGGTGGTGTGAAATTGGTGTCCATAAAAAGGCGTTTCCAGCCGGACGTATCACACATGATATATAAGTCCCATTCACTAAAATCAAAGTCTTCAAAACGCTGTTTCTCGACAGTATTTGCGCCTTCAATAAACTGCAAAAAATCAGGCACCTCATCAGGACAAATTATTTTTGTTTGCTTCCCCATTTTTTCTAAAACTCCAGAAAGCACCGTTGAAGAACCAACACAATCTGAGTCTGGATGTGCGTGACACGACAATAAAATTTTTTGGGCCGAGTTAATTTTTTCGAGAATGTGCGCTGACTCTTGGTAATTCATATTATTTTTTCTTAGCAGGTACTGGGGTGGCTGAAGGGGTTGCGGCAGGAAATGAATGAACCAGCTTAAATACCGTTACTCCATCGACTTCGTCAGTCGACTCAATTTTAGACCAGCCAAAATTTGCGACTTCTGCTTTTGAATTGTGTGTTGGATCGCACTTTGAAAGTTGCATTTCACAGACCACAAATAGCTGTGGAGCAATCGTATCTTTGGTGTTTTGTGGATCTATCACCCTAAAATTTGGAGCATCTTGCAGGAAATATTGGTAAGCGCCTTCGTAGTTTCTCTCTGCAATAACCGCGAAATTAAAATTTTCATGTCCACTTTTGTCTACGATAAATTTTGCAACATCGGCTGAACGAGGATATTGCTTATTTGGAGCATATTGAAGTGGGCTTGCCTTTAAACTGATCCAAGTGAGTAGAGTTACCACAATAATAGTAATCCATAAGCCTCTAAATCGATATCGCTCCGAAAGATTGCCTAAAATCCCCGCAATTAAAATAAAGGGAACCGGGAATAAAAATCCATAGTAGTGATCGTAAATTTGTTGCTTGTAGAGTGCAAGCCCTAAGAGCCCTGAAACGAGCCACACAATAATAAGCGCTGCTGATTGCTGCTTCATGGTCCAGGCGCGAAGAGAGCCTTTTTTGAGAACCAAAAATGCACTCGTGACCACACCGAGGGCAATCCAGTTTCCAAAGGTTACATCAAATCCGCCCATAAGACGGGTCGTAATTTGGGTAAGCTGAGGCCACATACCAGGGAGCGCTTTCCATGGCTTAATAGAAACCGTTGTTTGTCGGTCGGTGAAAAATGCCTTGATTGCATTGAAATTCATGTAGTTGTGGCGAACATCAAAAATTGCGAGCGGTGACATAAGCAGCAAAAAGAGCACTCCTCCGCTTACTGAATACAAAAGGAATCGCTTGAGCGTTTTTGCTTGATGAGATTGATACAGGGTAAGGAGCCAAAACAGTCCGAGAACTGGCACCAGAAGGAGTGCTAAATAGTGAGATTGAAGCGCTGCTGCAACGCTTATGCCAACAAGAGCGAGCCACCAGTACGCCTTATCATGCCACACTTTCCACATAGCCCACACCGAGAGCAGGGCAAAAAAAGGCATAATATTTGGGTTCCAACTCGAGTGACTATAAATAATGACTGTTGGAGAGATTGCATACAAAAAAGCAGCAACAAGGCCAGCAATTTCACCAAACCAACTGCGGGTGGCAAACCATACCAAAAACACCGTCGCAATTCCAAGGAGTGCAATCATCACGGCAGGCCCTACCGGAGAATAACCAGCCAGAAAAAGAGCAGGGGCCATCATGTAGTAGTACAACGGGCCCAAATACATGTTTCCAATAGAAGTTCCTGGCCCAATAAGCATAATGTCGCCCTGGGTAACAAAGCGTTTTACAATAATTACGTCACGCCCTTCATCTCCCAAAAACGTCATATAATCTGCAATGCGATAAAGTCGCATATATGAAGCCACTACGAGAATAAGAAGGAGCAAAATAAATTCACCTTTGTGAGATTTCACCCACAACTGAATGTTTTTTAAGTAATTGGTAACTGTTGTTTTTAGCGAAGATTGAGCCATAGCTTAAAGAGATCCTTAAAACTTTGAATGATAACGTCGATATTTCGCCCTGTGCCCTCCCCTTTTGTACGAGGATAATGTGTCACAGGAATTTCTACAATTTTTGCACCATAGCGCTTTGATTTAATGAGAAATTCACTACTAATGAATGCACCACGCTCACTAGTGAGTGCTGGAATTTTATCGAGTGTTTTCTTGGAGATGAGTTTGAAGCCACAATCGATGTCGTGTACTTTGAGACCAAAGAGCATCCAAACTGCGAGCTCCCACATTTTGCTTGTCGCAATTTTAAACGTTGATACTTGGCGCTTTTTGTAATATCCCACCACAAGATCGGCATGAGTGGTGCGTTGTGTTTCAATAAAATTGGTGATTTCAGAAAAATCAAACTGACCGTCGGAATCGGTGAAGGCAATCCAATCGTATTTGGCATTATAGAGCCCACTTTTGATAGCCGCGCCATACCCTCTGTTTACTTCGTGTTGAATGGCAACGACTCCTTTGTGCTTTTTGGCAAGCGCTTCTATCACCTTTCCCGTCTTATCTTTTGAGCCATCGTTTATAACGAGTATTTCCCACTTAGTTGCCACTTTTGGTACTATTTCTAACGCTTTTTCGACAGTCGTCACAATATTTGACTCCTCGTTGTACGCCGGAAAAAAAACACTGAGTTCAGGGATTTTCATGAGTTAACGCTAGTCTAGCATACAGCGGCAGGCAGATGGTATCATTGAGTAATGAAATTCCGCTCATATATTCTGGTCACACTCATGAGTTTGGTGCCAACATTTGTGCTGTGGATCCCTTTTTATTTACAGACAGTAGCCATCTGGGGAATTCCGTTGGCAAAGGGTGGCATGCAAGTCGTGGTTGCCAATTATGATGGACCGCTCTATTTGGTAGTAGCCAAAACACTCTATGAAAAACAGGCAATCTTGCAAAATTTCTCATTTTCACTTCCCTTTGAATACTACGCGGCACACTTCCCTCTTTTTCCACTCATTATTCGTGCAATAGCGTTTGTAGCTGGATACCCATGGGGAATGCTTGTCACCACACTCATAACCAGTGTATTTGCACACCTCATGTTTTATAAACTTGCACGCGAGTATGTTAAAGAACATCATGCCCTGTGGCTTACCTTAGTCTTTGCTCTTTTCCCCGCTCGCTGGCTTATTGTGAGATCAGTAGGCTCTCCTGAGCCACTTTTTATTGGAGCAATAATTGCCTGCATGTATTATTTTCGAAAACGACAATATTTATTGGCGGGTATTTTTGGGGCGATTGCACAATTTACTAAGTCACCCGGAATACTCATTTTTGCGGCACTTGTCGTGGCGATTATAGTGCCAAGACTTCATAGTTTGGCAATAACAAATGATGTTAAAAAATGGATTAGCAATATTCATCCGACTGCAATTTTTATTGGACTTATTCCACTTGCCCTCCTTGGCGTGTTTTATTTGTACAGCATAAAATTTGACAACTTTTTTGCATATTTTAATTCTGGCGATAATATTCACTTATTTTTTCCCCCATTCCAGATTTTTAACTACAGCCAACCCTGGGTAAGTACTCACTGGCTTGAAGAAGTTATTTTTGTCTATTTGCTCGGAGCAATAGGACTGATGAAGCTAATCTCCCAAAAAGATTGGCCACTCGCGTCCTTTGTTGCGGTTTTTTACGGCGTAACACTGTTCATTTCACATCGTGACCTGATCCGATATTCACTTCCCATTGTGCCGTTTCTCATTATTGCCTACCGACAAGAACTCGTGAAACGCGAATTCTTAGTCGCGGCAGCAATTATTGTTGTACCCATATTCTTGTTTAGCTTTGCGTTTATTTCAAATAACGTAATGCCTATTTCAGATTGGGGACCGCTTTTGTAGTTTAGGGAGAAAGGAGGTGAAACGTGAAGACGTCAATG
>JAKAKU010000117.1 GCA_021824385.1 bacterium
CTTAATTGGTGCATACAAGAGGTTATTAAAATCTGTGGTTACCGAACCATGACCAGCAAGCATGAGGCGAAAAGCTTGATAGAGGGCAATGAGTACCACCAGTTGCAGAATTTGTGGCAAACAACCGGCAGAAGGATTAATTTTGTTTTGCTTATACACTTCAGCTTGAGCCTTCATAAAGCCTTGCTTGTCGTCTTTGTATTTTTTCTTCAGCTTATTGAGTTGTGGCTGGATCTCGCGAATCTTTTTCATGTTGTCGGTCGCGGGTTTTGTTAACGGGACCAAAATCAAACGGAGAAAAAGAGAAAAACCAATAATGGCAAGCCCCATGTTGTTGCCTAAAATTCTATAAAAAATAATAAGCCCGTTTGCAAGAGGTTGGGTAAGAAGTGTGGTAAAAATTTGTCCCATGAGTCTTCATTATACTATGAATGTACCCTAAGGCACAGGGTCATATCCAGCAGGAGTCCACGGGTGACACCGGGAGAGTCGCTTCAAAGAAAGTATGGTGCCTTTCCCAATGCCGTATTTGGAAATTGCTTCTTCTGAGTATTCGCTGCAAGTGGGAGTAAAACGGCAGCCAGTCCCAGTTAAAAATCGAAAAAGGTGGGAGAAGGTGAGCTTATACACCACAAGAAGTTTTTTATACATTTTTCTCCTTGAGAATTTTTGCTTTCGTAAAGCTTTCCGCGACTTCTTTCATAATGTCAGCGGTATAGGCCTTAAGAATTGAAGGCTTCGGTAGAAACACACAATCAACGTGCGGGTTTAAAGAAGAAATCTGGAACCGAATGCCTTCAGAAAGCACTCTCTTAATACGGTTTCTGTCGTGAGCCTTGGCAACTATTTTATTGGGAATAACAAAGCCAAAGCGGGGAGCATCTCCGTTGTCACGGCGTAAAACACTTAGGGTAAAGTTTGTGGAGTGGGTAAGTTTCCCTTTTTTTCGCAACAATTCAAAGTCTTGTGGATCAGTGAGGTGATAAATTTTGGCAAGCATTAAACAGTAAGGCTTTTTCTTCCGCGTGCTCTGCGGTCTTTTAGTACACGACGGCCAGTTGATGTTGCCATTCGTTTTCGAAAACCGTGCACACGCACGCGCTTCCTTTTTGAAGGTTGGTATGTTCGCTTCATTGCCATAGTAGAGCTAGTATACAAGAGGAATGGGCGAGAGGCAACCTCGCCCAATTTTTTTAGTTGGGAACTTGCTCTATTGAGAGAAGCGTCAGCTCACGGGCAACAAAATGTATGTCTAAAACATGTACCACCATTTCGATGTCCACAACCTTTCCCACAACCAAGACAGATGGCTTCGTAACGAGAGAAAACTTCTCAGAAAGATGATTGTTCCAGTCAGCGTCGCGTGGTAACTGAGGGAATGCACGTGCTTCAAGAATCCCCAGTATTACACTTTCGCTTTTCCAGAGATATCCAAGATTTTCACCTTTTGCGACAGACGAGATGAGCGTTGCCAACTCGGTACGGGTTGGCGTCTTAGATAAGACTTCAACAGTTCGCATACAAAACTCCTTAATCACAACTGTTTCGTACGCGTAGTATAGCGTCAGCTCCAATATTTTCAAAAACATCCTGTTGAAAGATTGTGGATAAGTTGTTAATACTGTAGTTGCCGCCCACCTAAATTTTTTCTGTGTTATGAAAATTGATAAACAACAAGTGTGGGCAGAAGTTCTTGCAAGCCTCAAAGTACAAGTTACTGAAGCCACCTTTACGACCTGGTTTAATAAAACGTATTTGGCATCCCTGCGAAAAACAGATGCTACACGGTATGTTGCAGAAATTGGAAGTGAAACGGCAATGGCCAAAAACTTCATTCAAGAACGCTACTTTGGATTAATTCAAGATGCGCTCATTCATACCCTTGGTGCTCCGTGTGACTTACAATTTATCGTAAAAACAGATCCCGAAAAATTAAAGGCAGAGTCACTTGCTACACCACCACCGCTTTTTAACGAAGGCGCAATGACCGACGACATCATAACGCGACTCGTGGCTTCACATATTCGCCCAAACTTCACTTTTGAAAACTTTGCGGTTAGTGGATCTAATCAACTCGCGTGGGCTGCAGCAGAAGCCGTGAGTGTGACTCCAGGAACGGCATATAATCCACTGTTTATTTGGGGAGGAGTAGGAGTGGGGAAAACACATCTTATGCATGCCGTAGGCATAAATATAATAAAAAAGAAATTAGACGCAAAAGTGTATGCCTGCACAGGAGAGGATTTCACTAACGACATCGTTTCTGGAATTCGAAATAAAAACACCCAAAGTGTTCGCGACAAGTACCGCAAGCTCGATGCATTGTTTGTAGATGATATTCAATTCATTGCAGGCAAAGACACCGCACAGGAAGAATTTTTTCACACCTTTAATGCAGTCACCTCGGCAGGTGGACAAATTATCATGACCAGTGACCGGCCACCAACTGAAATTCCCAAACTCGAAGCACGTCTCCAAAGTCGGTTTGAAGCAGGACTCATTGTCGATGTTTCGCCTCCAGACTTTGAATTACGCTGTGCCATCGTTCAAATCAAAAGTGAACAAAAGGGAATAGAGTTGTCGCCAGAGCTTGCGGCTATTGTAGCCGGGAACATTGATTCAGCACGTGCTATTGAAGGATACTTAACCAGATTGTCGTCGGAAGCAAAATTAAATAAAGCAGAAATTGGAGAGGAACTTATTAAGAAACTGCTTAAAAAAGGTGATGGGGAAGATATTGAACTGCCAAAAGTATATTCAACCGATCGAGTAATTGATGCTGTTTGTAAGCATTACCAGGTGAGTAAGCGTTCAATACTCGGAAAAGAGCGTTCAAAAATGATTGCGTACCCGCGGCAAATTCTCATGTATATTTTAAGAATTGAAATGCATTTGCCGTATGAGGAACTTGGACAAATCCTGGGGGGAAGGGACCATTCGACCATAATGCACGGTGTGGATAAAATTACCGCGCTCCTTTCGACAGACACCGATACAAGAGCGGATATAGAGCGGATAAAGTCGTTAGTCTAGTGGACAACAAGTGGACGCAAACTATGTTCTCCACTTATCCACTGTGAAAAAAATGTTATCCACAATTTTGTCAACAGCGACAGATGAGCTTGCCATCCCCAATCCACAGTACTACTACTGCTACTACTATTTTGAATATTAATAAAAAGAAGAAAGAGGGGAATCTCATAAACAACAAGAATGGGGATAGTGTATAACTACCCCCATCAACATTTGTGTTAACCTTCAGCCGAACAATCGGGAATCGTTACCTCTTTCGGAACGAGGATAGTAGCATAGATTCCTTTTTGACCGATTGCATGAATCCAGTTTTCTTTTGCCGAAGGGGTGAACTTGATTTGATACCAATTGTCATCACCTTGGCAGATAATTTCGTAGTATCTGCCTTTCTGTGCTTTTCCAACGGGAGCTGGGCTATCCAAACTCGCTAACGGTCGAACATTTAATTCTCCGGCAAGAATAAAAGCGCTCGCTACCTGAGACGGAGCAGTAGTACTCCCTCCATCGGGAAACACGACATTGGGAACCGAAGTTGCCGTAAACAATTGCGTTGGTGTTGGCATCGGTGCATTTGGGTAAACCGGAGTCCCGTTGATTGAAACCTCGTCGCACCCTTGAATGGTTACAACACTTTTACTTCCGACGTGACTGACGGAAACGACGCAGTTATTCTGTGCCTGTACCGTCAATCCGCTCACCAATAATGCGATGAGAACCGTTACCAAAACAATCATCATTCTCTTCATACTAGCCTCCAAAGAGATATTTAACCTGTAGTATTATAGCGTATCTACTTACTTTTTTCAATTTTTTGTTATACTCTTGGCTCATGAAAGTAACGCTTCTTACCCGTGAGTTTTCAAAAATGCTTGCCACTTCAAGTCGTTTTGTTGCCAATCGGGCAAACCTTCCGATTCTTTCAAACGTTTCACTGAAAGCGACAAAGGCAAAACTTGAAATTCACTCAACAGATCTCGAAATTTCATTTAGCGGCAAACTGGGAGCAAAGATTATAGACGAAGGTGAAATTGCCGTAAGTGCAAAAACTTTTTCGGAACTGGTTTCAAATTTGGGGGGAGAGCAGATAGACCTCGAAACAAAAGGTGAAGTAATTACTATCAATGCCGATGGCTTTAAGAGCGTTGTAAATGCTGTAAACACTGCGGATTACCCAAGTGTGGCGACAGAGGTCTCAGAAAGCGCTATAAAGCTTCAGACGAATGTTTTTGTTCCTGCTCTCAACAAAGTTTTGTTTGCAATTTCAACTGACGAAGCCCGACCAACATTAACGGGTGTTCTTTTTTTAATTCGCAAAAACGAAATGGTGCTTGTCGCAACTGACGGATTTCGACTTTCACAAAAACGATTTGATATTGAAACCGGCCTTCCTGATTCAAAATTAATCATTCCAAAACGCGTCCTCTCCGAAATTCCGAGACTTTCAACAGGTGCTGAAATGCTATTTGAAATGAACAACGCCGACAATCAAGTATTGTTTGGACTTCCTAATGTTGTTCTCGGAAGTCGCGTTATAGAGGGTGAATTTCCAAATTTCGATAGAATTATTCCAAAAACTTCGCGAGTAACGGTTAATGTTTCTAAAGATGAATTTGCTCGCGCGGTAAAACTCTCATCTATTTTTGCTCGTGATAATGCAAACACCATAAAGCTTTCCATAAAAGAAAATGAATTAGTTGTTTCAGCAACGAGTACTAAAAGTGGTGAAGAAGAACTTTCAATCCCGGCAAAAGTGGAAGGAGAGCAAATGGAATTATCTTTTAACTATCGATACATCGAAGAATTGTTACCCGTTATTGCAGGGGAGAGTATAACGCTCAAAGCCACCGATGCTACAACTGCATGTTTACTGTTAGACCCCAAAGACGCAGATTTTCTTCATTTGATCATGCCGGTTAGAGCTTAAGGCACTAAACATTTATTCCAATTAAGAGGAACCCCTCCCGAAGCGACTACATAATATGTTTGTAAACGGGAAGGGAACACGGTGTGGTCTGCAGGGTTTGCATTAATATAATCCTTCGCTTTGCATGATCCGGAACCACCTTCAAAAATGTATGACCACTGTCTAATATTAAGCTTACAATTCGGGGTTTTTACATCCGCATCAACCATACAAGCAAGATTGCTGTAAGCTGGGCTAAATGCGTATCCACGAGCGAGTCTAATAAAACAATCTGATTGCGCTTGATAATCATTCTTTGGAATTCCTCCCGACGCACAGCCAAAATCGGCAACGGGCATTCTGTTGTATTTGGTAAGGTCAGCATAGTTACTTGCCCAACTTTCCTCAGCCCAAATGCCAATAGCAAGTGCCGGATCGAATCTTGCAGCAAGTGCTTTACCAACTAAATCGTTCCAGCATTTGAGGATATTGGGGAGACTAATAAGATCAGGCCATGGTCGGGCACCGTTATTAATGTACGTTTGGAGCTGCTGCTTACTTATAACTCCTGTTGCCGTAACATCTGGAGCGTTTATATTACAATTGACGTCACCCGCGAGAACAGGTTCTTGTCCGGGCTGTTCTGTTTCAGTGAATCCTTCTTCAGCATTCATTCCTTTTGGTCTCAATGCCTTTTGAACATTTTTTAAGAAATAGTCATACACACTCCCAATGTGAGGGAAATAAATTTCTGCACTTGAACCAGGATTTTGTTTGGCAGGGTCGCCTGCAAGCGTTTGACTTGATTGGAGCGCACCATCACCACCGGTATTTTGGGAATTGTATGCAGCAGTAGATTTTCCAGGGATATCTTTTATTTCTTCAACCGGACTGTTTGGCCCGACTTTTGGAAATATTCTTTTAAAAATTGACATACTGCCATCAACAAACCGCTCCCACGTAGTAGTAAGCTGAGGAGTTTCGATATTCACTGAGAATGGGATATATACCTCTCGGGTACACGTGTTTGTGGTGTGACCACAATCCTGAATACACCCGGCTTTTGCGTCCCCGGTAAGTTTGTTACATCCCGCTTCGCATGCTGCTCTGTCAGCAGCGCTCACTTTAGGAAAATCACAAGTAAAGTTTGCTGAATAAGTGAGTGTTCCTTGAATTGGAAGCTTATTGGTGTCGGTGGGCCGAACGAGTTCTCCATACAGTTTATCCCCAGGATTTGTGCGTGATTCAACTTGTTGACAATACGGAATATTGTTTTGGTCTTGGAGAGGTTGCGTTCGGGCAGTCCCCGCGTCTGAGACACCATTTGGTTTGAATGTGTTTTGGAGCATCAGACCCAGTTCGTTATCTTCCTCAATGTGAGCGAAATATAAGTCGCGGGTACTGTTGTCTGCCTTGTAGTCGGCACATGTTATTCCACTCACTATGTCGTCTGGGTTTGTATTTCCACTCGCACACGAGCCAAATCCGCCTCTTAATTCACTTTTTGCGTTTCCAACCCTGTCTTCTGTTGAAGAAAATGGCAAATAAGGAAATGCTTTTGTGTTTTGATCAAGGGGAGCTATGTTTGATATTCGTTTATAGTCAGTTGAATCGGTATAGCACCGCTCTGGATTATCAGGGCTTCCACAGCTAACGGTTTGATTGTGTCTATCGTTACCTATTCGATCGTTTTCATTTCTGCGTTCCAGAGTTTGAATAAACTGGGGAAGC
>JAKAKU010000010.1 GCA_021824385.1 bacterium
TTTCACTGCACGTAAAGGCTATTTGCGATCCGTCGTCATTCCATTGCATTTCGTCAATCGACGGGTAGCTGTCACTTATTACTGTCGGTTCTTCACCCGGCTTAACAATCCAAATTGATGAATCCGACAGAAATCTGACAAAGGCTAGGGTGTCACCGAACCAAACCGGATCAAATACAGAAACAGTCTTCCCGTAAATAAACGGAGCGGGGATATGACTCATGTCATGGAGATCATATACCCACACTTGGTAGAGTCCTTCTGGCTTGTTGTAAACAGTTGCAGCAAGGTAGTTGCCACTACCAGACCAGCTAATCGCGTCGATGGGAGCATTACTCCCATTGGCGAGGGCATATTTGATCTGCCCACGGCTATTTGCAAGCAATATTTGCTGACCGTTTTTGTCTGACTTGATAAATGCCAGCAGCTTGTCAGTTGTCTGGTCTTGCGCTTGTACCGAGTTGAAAATGGAAAGGCAGATAACCAGAACAATGCCGACAAAGGCAACAAACAAAAATAGGTTTTTTGGAGTTAACCGTTTGAGAGTCACTTTTTACCCCTTTTACAAAATGTACTGCCTGAGATGTTCAGGTCCGAATAGAAGTATTGTATCGAAAAGGCGATAGATTGTAAAATTATGGGACAAATTTAAGGGCAAGCGATGTGCTTGCCCCAAAACCAATGACACTACGGACGAATTTGTAAAAACAAAACTAACAGAAAAAGCGCGCCGCCTGCAAAAACGAGAACCTTAAAAAGTGCCTGAGATTGCGTTTCCGCGTAATTCCCCCTGATAGGGGGGTGATATGTGGAAAACGTACGAGCAATTTTCTTACCGCGATATCCGTTCATTCTAACCTCCCACTATATAACCATCTTATAGTATATCGGATATTCTAAAATATACAAAATTTAGGTCGATTTTTGGTGCTGAGGGCAGGATTTGAACCTACGTAGCCCTTTCGGACGACAGATTTACAGTCTGTTGTGATTGACCGCTCCACCACCTCAGCTCGTCGCAAAAAACAAGTAAGATACTTGAGCCGTCATTGGGATTCGAACCCAAGACCTGCTGTTTACAAAACAGCTGCTCTACCGCTGAGCTACGACGGCTTGTTTTAGTAGCGAAGAGGAAAGGTTTCCCTTACCGCTGAGCTACGACGGCTTGTTTTAGTAGCGAAGCGGGAACTTGTTCACCGCGTCAGCTACGACGGTTTTTATGACGTATGGGAATTATACCAAAGAACTGAGGTAAAAAGAATAAAGAGGCCTTAAGGCCCTGCAATAGGGAAACAAAAGTTAACAAACTTTTTCCTGTACAGAACAGGTGGTCTGGCTGCCTTTGCAGTCAGTTTTTAGGCTGAGACTTCTGCATCGAACGTGCCCGAACTTAATTTCTTAAATTCACCGACCCTATACGGTCGATTCCCAATATAAAAAGTGTTAAGAAAAAGTTTTATATAACTTCCGCTGAACCCCTTGCAGGGTAATTACATTATATCAATTAAAGTAAAGAAAATGCTGAGAAATTTTAGATAAACTGGCCGCTCGGCACATAGATATGTATCAGAACACTTATAACCGGTGAAATAATGGAGTTTATTATACTTACTCCACCAAATACCGGGAAAATAAGCAGAAGCAGCACCCAGAGACCATACCGCTGCATAAATCGGTCGAGTGTGTGGCCAATATCTGAAGGCAATAACCCGACGAGAATTTTTCCGCCATCTAGGGGATGAATCGGAATAAGATTGAACACTGCTAGAAGTATATTGTAATAAATAAATGGCGTTAAAATAGGCGAATAGAGAGAAAGAGATGAGAGAGGGCTCGACCAAACACGCAATATTATGGAAAATACACTGGCCAAAAGGAGATTGGAGAACGGCCCTGCTAATGCAATAATTGCGGCATCGCGACGAGGGTTTTTGAGATTGTATGCGTCAAACATGACTGGCTTTCCCCAGCCAAAACCAATAAAGACCAACAGTATTGTTCCAATGGGATCAAGATGGGCCAATGGATTGAGTGTTAGACGCCCCATAAGTCGCGGGGTGGGGTCTCCCAGCTTATCTGCTGCATATGCATGGGCAAACTCATGAATGGTAATAGCCACGAGGAGTGCTACAGCTGATAAGAGGAATACGAGTGGATTTTGGAAAAGTGTACCAAGCATTGTTAATTTGTTTGAATCATATTATAATACCACGTACATATGGCACGCGAATGTTACAGCTGTGAAAAACGCAGCAAAATGGGCAGATCTCAAATGCACAGGCGAGGTGTTGCTGGAAAACGGTGGCTTCATAGAGCTGCTGTAACTCATCGTGTTTTCAAAGCCAATTTGCAACCATACTCAGTTGAAGAGGATGGACGCGAAAAACATGTCACATTGTGCGCAAAATGCATCAAACGCCTGAACTTCGATGCAAATCAATCTTTTGCATAACTTCTTCTAATATCCTATACTAATCTACTCGTAATTTGTGTGTTTCTAAACAGAGGAGCGTTATTGTGGTATCACAACTCAATTGGCTGAAAAATGCGAGTCAACAGGAGCAAATTGACTTCCTGATGAACCTACGGGTAACTTTTGAAGATAAAATGCATGAAGCCCGTCGTGCTTTTCGGCCCGGGAGCTTGATTGTACAACTGCGATCGATGCACGAGTTTCTCGTAACCATGTATTTGGATGAAATCGCGATTGCAACTGCACAGTCTCACAAATTTGGTGACCACGGCCAATCGTACGACTTTTGGCCTGAGATGCTCAGAGATATCAGCCAGTATTATGTACTGATGTCTCGATTAACCGGCGATTTTTCAGTGTATCAGCTGTTCGTACAGCGCATTTTTAAACATTTCCCGGAAAGTGTTATGGCACCCGACTGCTACTACCTGTTGAAGTTTGAAGAGCAGCAGGTGAGGTATATGCTCGATCCAAGGGCCGGAGAATTGCGTGTGCTTCATCATGCTATGGAGCGAGCAATCGGTTTTGCCCTTTCAATAGGAAATGTGGAGCGAGCGGCAGCCGTTGCGCTTTCGGCATATTTCACCACATCTGGAGTAGTCAAGCAGTCTGCTTTGGAGTACTACAAGAACTGCGTGGTATTGCGTCCGAGTCAAGCCGTTTCTGATATGTATGTGAAACAGCGAACAAAACATGTAGCGCTTTTTGTTCAGCTGATTGTATTTGCAGTGTGGAGACGGTTCGCAAAAGTGAATGTTTCAGACCTAAATAGGCTGAATGTTCCGTTCTAACTCATGATTTAGTAACCTCCGGCATGTTTGCGGAGGTTTTTTTACGCAAAGGCGAACGAGGGGTACCCTGACTTAAATTGCTCAAAAGTCACGGGGTTTTTCCCTTCGAGCTGCACTTCATCGAGCATAAGTTTTTCTTCCTCAATATGACTTTTCAAAATTTTTAATCGCTTTTTCTCATTATTGATGGTGACAAAGGTAAATGTTCCTGGCCAAGGGGCGAGCGCTCGAATATATCGATCGATGGTATGAGGATTCACGACAAGAGTGAAGTCTTTTATAAACCGGATAGGCCAATCGCTCTGTACCATAACTCCCTGTGTTACAGCAGTAAGATACTCGCCCGGAATATAGCCGTCTTCTTTGAGAGTTGGTTTTGTGTATGACGCCTTTGAGTGATCTTGCTCTTTCAGATTTATTTTTCCAGCAATATAGTGGGGCAAAAGTTCCAACAAAAACTCCACACTTTCTTGAAACAACCGATCCCGAAGTGTTTCATTGGTATCTGTCTCGAGTACTTCTGATTTAAACGATGAAACAATCGGTCCGTGATCGAGCTCTGCATCCATTTTGATAATGGTTACCCCTGTTGTTTGTAGACCCTCTAAAATTGTTGCCTGAATCGGGGATGCGCCTCTGAACTGAGGAAGGAGGGAAGGGTGAATATTGAGTATCCCCAATGGAAATTTCTCAATCACGTTTTGCGGAATAATTTTTCCATATGCGGCACAAATGGCGAGATCAGCATCCGGAAGCTTGTCGGCATCAAAGTAAATATCGATTTTGTGTGCATGCGCAAATGTATCGACTGCTGAAAACTCAACTTGGTGTTCTCGTCCAGATGGTTTTGGCGATTGAGTAAGAACTCCAATGAGCTCTTTTTCTGTTTTTCCACGGTTATACGCTTTGTGAAGCCCTTCTAGAATGGGGACGACATATTCGGGTGTCCCAAAGAAAATTATTTTCATCTGTTGATTGTACCAGAATACCAAAATAAATTGAAAATAAGGGCACTTTTGCTATAATTTCACAGTTCAGAAATCCTTCGAAGGAGGTATTCGTGAAATATTGGTTGCTCATTATACTTTTATTGATAGGTGCGTGTTCAGTAAGTCCAGACCAAAATCCGGTACAAACACCTGAAACGCCAAAAACACCCCAGCCGCAAGCAAGTAGTTTGTGTATTACCACTTTGACTTCTGAAAGTGTAAATATCCGAAAAGCTGCCAGTGTGACGTCTGGTATTGTGGGGATTTTAAAAGCAGAAGAACTGAAGCCTGTTGTTTCAACGACTGGACAATGGTATCAGGTACAGGTGGGAAGTGCAGATGGTTATATAGCGAATTGGGTTGTTCAAAAGACGCCTTGTTCTACAGAGATGACCAGTTCATCGAACTGTTTTACTAAAGTATCTGATTCACCAGAGATTTTTGTAAAAGGACTGTTTGAGTGGGGTCGAGGATATATTACTCCCGAAAAAATACCCCAACTGTATCAGGTGATTCTGAAACACTATCAAACAGATAAACAGGCGAAAAAACTATATGTCGAAATTACCAGTGACCAACGGGAATTATTCCGAGTTTTCCCCGACATAGATGATAGAGCAGGGGGAGTAGAAGGTCTTGCCGTATTATCGAGTGATTCATGTAATCTTTTGGCAAAAAAAACCTCGGATCAACCTGGGGTTAGGGCAATTGTGGCGTGGGCTCTCCCGGATATTACCCAACTGGGAGAAAATGTTGAAGTCATCGTACATGAATTATCTCATGCTGCTGGTGCTGAACATGGCGGAAATACGTGGATGAATGACGCCTATTTTTGGGGGTATGTGGGACGTCGGGCGAGTTACGAAAACACGTGCAAGGAATTCGATGAGCCAGAGAAGACTATCT
Organism: bacterium; assembly: GCA_021824385.1. Taxonomy (GTDB): domain Bacteria; phylum Patescibacteriota; class Microgenomatia; order UBA8517; family UBA8517; genus UBA5941. The sequence goes on from JAKAKU010000010.1 coordinate 5,160, forward strand.
GTAACGAATTTCATGAAGTTATGGTAACAAATACAGAGATAGCCGGGTAACTCCGGCTTCTTTTATACTAATTCTACTTCTTCCCATTCATCTCCATGGAAGTGATACAGGGGGGCATTTTGCTCCAAAATTCGGTCGATAAATAAAACACCATTTAAGTGATCAATTTCATGCTGAACGATTTGGGCCAAAAATCCGCTAAACTCCTCAGTCACACTCTTTCCTGTTTCATCCATGTATTTGAGAGTAAGCTTTTTTGCCCGCTTCAGAGGTCCGTAATAGTGAGGAAGCGACAAACAACCCTCGAGAAGTTTTTCACTTTTTTGTCGTTTCTTTGATTTCTGTTTTATTATTGGAGTTTCTTCAAGTTTAATTATTTCAGGATTTATTATAACTTTGTCATTTCCTTCGAAACTCATCAGAAACAGACGAATATTTTTTCCAATTTGAGGAGCAGCAAGACCCACTCCTTCAGGATCTTTTTGTGCTGCCAACGTGTCTTCCATGTCTTCAATAAGCTCTAAGATTTTTTTGTCCACCTTGTGAACAGCTTTACTAACTTCACGAAGCGACTTTTCTTTGACTTGTAATATTTTTCTGATCATATAACGAAATTATATCGTACTATTGACTCAATTGCATTATTTGTTCCCTAAACTTTGGAGTTCTTTCTGCACAGCAACGTCATCTGGAGAAATGTTTTTTAAAATATATTCAAGATGTATCTTTGCTTTTTCTACTTGTTTAGTTTGTTCATATAAAAATGCCAGCAGTCGGTGAGCAATTTTGTAGTCAGGTTTCATGGTCACCGAAGTCTCGCCAGCAGCTATTGCTTCTTCAAAGCGTCCCAGTTTTGCAAATGTTAAGCACTGTTGATAGAGAACAGAAGGGTCGGTGGGAGCGAGTATTCGGAGTTGCTTGGTAAGATCGAGTGTTGTAAGTAGGTATTTGGTGTCGTGGTCTCCAAGAGTTGCATATGAATTGGCGGCAAGTTTTAATATTCGAATATTTTGAGGTGAGAGTTTTTGAGCGATTTCCAGTTGTTCCAGACTTGCTGTCGTAAATGTTTGAACGAGGGCTGGATCGGCTTCTTTTGCAGTGGTAAGGTCGGCATACAGTGCTCCAAGTTGTGCATGATACGTTGGCTCGTAAGGGCTCAGAGAAATTGCATTGTGGTAATCTTGCAAACTCTTTGTGTAGTCTTCGTTGTTTTGAGCCTCTGTGGCACGAGCATACAGATAATCAGCATGCCAATAGTTGAAAAGCATGAGTGCGCTGTAGAGTGCTGCGATTGAGACAAATGAAACACCAATTATTTGTATCGATGACGGTTTTTGTACTGTTTTTTCTTCCAAGAATGGGGCTGTTAGTGAAAACGCTGCTGCTGGGAAAAGATAAAATAATACTGAAGTGGGAACTACAGAAAATCCAAAGAAATTGGTAATAAGAAGTGTCGCATATCCTGACAAAAGTCCTGCAGTTATATAAAAATCACTCGATTTT
>JAKAKU010000057.1 GCA_021824385.1 bacterium
TAGCAAGAGGCTCACGAAACTTCTCTTTAAATCCAAAAACCGGAACTTCGCCTTCTGTAAGCACTGTCGCAAGTCCAACAATCGCTTTCACATCTCCCGTATGATAAATGTATACAAAATCTCCTTTTTTCATCGATTTCAAGAAGTTTTTTGCCTGTGGATTATTCACTCCAGTCCATGGAATTTTGCCATCCTTCTCCAAATCATCTATTCCATACTCGTGTTTTTCTGTTTTCGCTAAAAAATAATTCATAGTGTAGTTTATAATGTTTATATGGCAGAAGAAAGTTCTATTGATCAGGCAGCAGCGCTCCAGCAGTCGAAAAATATCCATGTCGATAACCCAGGGGAGCCTGCTGAAGACAATAGAGACTCGCTCGTTTCAAAAATGAAAGCAGAAGATCATGACTCAACAATTCACGATGATGCAGACTCCACACAAGAGTTTGATAGTCAGACGGTAAAAATGATGAGTACCTACAATAAAAAAAGGTTGGAGCAGCATGAGCCACCCCAACCAAAATTCAACAAACAGTAACTAATTGTCGTCCTCATCTGAACCATGTGCCGTCACGAGAGCATCTTGCCAAGGCAGGTCTTCCAGAGCGAGCAAAAAGTCAGCGAATGCCGGTGGAAAATCTGGCGCAATTGATGTCGGGCGTTTTCCGAGGTAGAGTAAATCTTCTCGCTTGTCTTTTTCGCCCAACTGCCAGAAAATACCATTTTTGAACCGGTTTACGAGCTGCATAACCAGTACCTCACGTGACACGAACCCCACGGCATATGCACTGGTCAAGCCAAAGAATGCTGTGGGCCCTGATGTTTTTGTGCCGGTCGAGGGCAGCTTGGGCAATGCAACTTTGTTGCGGTCTTCCGACTGATCGATATAGGTCGGCAGCCACTGCTTAAAATTGACCTCATATCGAGAGCCCCAATAGGCGCGCATGGCACCCGCCCGCAAAAGATTTGTATTTTGCGAAAGCCACCAGCGAAGAACAGGATTTAGGTTTTTGACTCGAGCTCCAACTAGCCGATAAAACTCTTCAAAAACCATCGGTGTTGGCAACCACCAGTTCAGAAATTCTTCGATAGTATCAGGGTGGGCGACCATGTCGGGGTCGTTGAATGAGCCGAAAAACTTGACGACTTCATGATTTCTCAAATCAGACACAGCTAATCTCCTTTACATAACTAACCTACCGATAGTATATCACTTTCGGCTTAATTTATGAAGCTTTTTCCTTCGACTTGAAGATGATAATCGTAAAATCCTTCGAATTATAGTGTGCTTTAAAAATGACTTTTGAGCTTAAGCTCATGCAGTAGGTAAGAACCTCAAGCGAGTCTGCATACCACACATTTTTTTGAGCAGGCTGCACTGGCTGGGGGTGAGAACCGAGCATATTAAACACTAAGGCTTCGTTTGCATGATCAAACATCGTTTTTATGGCCTTTTTCCTATAGTCCATATTGTGAGGAACGTCGCCATTCAAAATGCCTGACGCAACAACAATATCAAATTTCTCAGGCATTGGGTCAAACAAATAATCGCGAACAAAAAAAGTTAAATTGGGCCTTCGTAATTTTGCTTTTTCAATAAATTCAGGAACAATATCAACACCAGTGTATGTTACGTTTTCAAATTTTTTTGTTAAAAATTTTCCAAGATATCCAAAGCCACAACCAACATCCAAAACAGATTTATTGGAATAGTCTACATCCGTCCACATTTGTCGAAACCGCTGGTGTGCAGCGCCCATGTTGGCCCAACTGAGTGATTGAGCTCGACCACCGAAGCGTTTAAATCGCGTCTGATAGCCCTCTCGAATTTTTTCCGATATAGTGGTCATCTTTATTTTTGTGTATTAACAATGAATTTCAAGATTTCTTCTTCTATAAAAAGCCCGGTGTCTTTTGCAAGCGCCTTCCAGCTTGGTGCCGCGTTAACTTCCAAAATGTATGCTCGTCCCGTCTTGTCATCATGAATAATATCAACTCCAGCAATTTCAAGCCCGGCTGCGGCGGTAGCAGACTCTGCTAAATCGCGATCGACATCGGGAATTGGGGAAAGGGCGCCATGTCTGCCTTCAATTTCGCCGAAGCGTTTTCTCCATTTGGTTGGTCGCACAATAGCTGCAAGTGCTTTACCACCAAGAACGAAAACACGAATGCGCTCACTGGCAGTAATAAGTTCCTGGGCAAAAAATCTCATTCCTGTTTTTTCTTTTACCCTGAGACGGGCCAACAGTTCACTCAACTTGTCTTTTGTTTCTGGGCTCCATACTTCTCTCGACTTCTTCCCTGTTGTGCTTTTTATCACATACGGAAAACCAAGAATTGACTCTGCCTCAAGCTCAATTTGGTTAACACTCCCAAAAAACGTCTTTGGAAGGGGAATTTTACCTGAGATAAGCTTCGTGAGCTCAATTGTTTTTGCCAAACTGGAAGGCAAAAGAAGTGAATTGCCATACAACGTATCGTAGATAGCAATTTTGTGTTTTTGAGCGTAATTTGCAAGAAGTGTGGCGTCTTCAACGCGTTTACCAACCATCCGAATATAAATCGCATCAAATGTTTTGACGTCTATGTTTCCAACATTCAATATAAAGTCTTCAGTGTCGGAACGAAAGTTAAGCTCAGAAAAGGAAGCAATCGTAACAGTCACGCTTAGATTTTTTCCTGCCACCAAAAATGGCTCAAGCTTAGCCTTGTTTCCCCCGACGATTACTAGGATGTTTTTAATCACCATTTTTTAGCTTTTACCCGCTGGTTCTTACTAATTATAGGGTTTATAAGGAATCCGTCAAGATCCACTCTCCCAATAATAACTGGATACCGGAGTTTTGACCGATCGGCGACTGTCATCAAGGTCTTTATTCGCTTCCCTGCTATCCACATCACTACATTAATAACCGGCCGATACTCTTCCCCGAGGGCACTTAACTTACGTCGGGTTGTTTTGTTTCTTGCTTTCGAGTATATTCCCATCTTTCGAGCAAGTTTTGTGTCTATTGCACTACTCCATGCCCCTGTATCGATCTTCGCGAGTACTTTTTGTTTCCGACCTTCCTTGTTTTTGATAAATATTTCTTCGACTGCTTTAATCGTCTCTTGCGGTTTTGCTCGATCAGGAAAACGTTCTGAAAAAATTGCTCTGGCGATCTTTACCCCTTCTTCGTGGTCAACGACATCAAGATCTTCAACGCGCTCGAGTCTCTTTTTTAAACCACTGCCGTTTGCGAGCTGAATCTGGAGTCCAGGCTGAGAATTGATTTCCAAAATCATCGGTCCACGCTCAGGATGCATCACAATATCTACCCCCATATATCCGAGCCCTGGTATATCAGTACACTTGGCTGCAATTGCGAGCACATCAGTCCACTGTGGTATTTTTATACCCGAAAGCTTGCGATTCGTCTCTGGTTTGTACTTTATCGGTTTTCCGTGCCAGACTGCTTTTGTGGTAATTCCTGTGGCCATATCAATTCCCACAGCGATTGCTCCTTGGTGAACATTGGCCCGTCCTCCGCTCTCTTTTGTCGGAAGTCGCAACATTGCCATCACCGGAACTTTGTTATATACAATCACGCGAATATCAGGTGTTCCACGATATGCGTATCGAGTAAAGGCTTTGTGTCGTCCAACATACTCTTGGATAAACGCCGAATCAGGAACACTGCCGGTGCTAAAAGCGCCTTCGAGAATATCCAACACATGAAGCTTCATATCGTCTGCTGTTATTTTTTCTTTTGTAGTAGTTGTCCAAAATTTACCATCTCGACTTTTTCGTTTAATAACAATAATTCCCCCACCACCCAATCCTTTACTCGGCTTTAGGGCAAAACTACTTGGTAAGGTGTTCCAATCAAAATCAAATATATCTTGCGGCTTAAAAAATTTTTTGTAAATTTTTGGAGTGGGAATATGAAGTTTTCTCAGGTGTCTTGCAGTAAGAATTTTTGATTTTGCAATAAGCTTCCCCTGTCTCGTATTTGCAGAAAAAGTAAAATGCTGACTGCGCGCATTCAGGCCCAGGATGTGTGAGCTTTTCATATAATTATTTCTTAAGAAGCTTTCTAAATCGGTAGTATTCCAAAACTCTGAGGCCTGAGAATTTTCCAAGGAGAATATTTAGTACAATTACAGAACCAAACAAAAGTTCAGGATTTTGAATTGCAAATTTTTGAAGCGACCAAAGTGTTAGAAAATAATATGAAACAAGTGCCAAAAGCAGAGTTTGCGTAGTGATATTGAGCGCTGTGCGGAAACTCTTTCCGGTTTGAACTCGAATAAAGTCTTCTGAGAGAACCACCAAAAAGAGCACTGGAAAAATTGAAATATTGGTAACTCCTGACAAATTTACGGCTGATCCCATAAGGAGTACCGCAAGCAGTGCAAGAACGGTAAGCGACAATAAAAGTGACATGCGAGGTAAATAATGCAGCCTGAGCTTAATTTTTCGAAGGAACATACGTCCAAAAGTTGAAGTTCCCACAATTACCAAAAAGAGTGCAATTCCAACCAGTGGGCCAAGAGCCAAAAATGCAATAGAAAGAGCTGTGGGAAGCAGAATTCCAAACCCTTGAAGTCCCACAATATGTCGAGCTCCAGCCACAAACATGGCAACAACGGGAAGTAGCATGAGCAGAACGAGCGTGTTTACGGGGACACCATTTTTAACTGCCCGGTATACGAGGTGCTTGAGTGGACTCTTCCACGTAGCCCCGAGTGTTTCAGACCTCAAAATCTTTTCAAGAGGAGCAATAGACTCTTCACTTTTTTGAGTCAAGTCAGGTCGTGGGCTTGGACTTGGCGTTTCAGTGGGGCTTGGGCTGACGAGTGCGGCTGAATCTGTTGCTACTTCAGTTGCAAGCGGTGTTTTTAAGGGACGCGGAGTTGCAGCCAATGTAGGCTGAGCCACGCTCAAAACTAATATTGTAGACACAAAAATCCCGATAAGTTTATTCATGATGAAAGTGGCCTATTATACTACAAAATGGCCTAAAACAAGAGAAGAAAACGAAATCAGGAGGTAATTCCCAATTTCCAGAGAACCGCCTCTTTTTTGTATCTGCGATCTCCTCGACTGTTTATGCGAATTGGAGGAAGAATTCCCTTTTTCCCCCATCGCTTTATGGTTAACGGAGAAACACGAAGCACTTCAGCAACCTCTCGAACCGTCATAAGATCAGGCAAATTCTTAAGATCCATTGCCTTCTTTTCTGCTGCCATAAAAAGACTGTATCAAACTGAGTCGTATTCGTCAATGCGTTATGCCACTCTGTCCTTGAGGGCTGCGTAATATTTTTCTAAATAATCTTCTGCTTTTTGCCAATGCGGATCATTGTAGCCTGTTTTTGCGAGTGACCGCTCGAGTGTTGCCAGGCTCATAAGATGAGCAGCCTTAGCAGCTTGTAAATCAGAAATACGATAGACTTCAGAGACCAATTGACGACTGGTAATATCGAGATCAGTAAGATTGGCTGTCTCCTGAGATTGTGCCTTTTCCCATAGGTTGACTTGGAGTTTTGCGGCAAGGGCTGGTTCAAACGCAAGCTTGGCTTCACTTTTTATAAGATCGTAAAACTCTTTCATTGTGCGTTGTGCCTTTTTCCATTTTTTACCTTCTCCTTCAACAAACGCTTGTGCCATAAGTACTGCTGCTTCTTTGGCCAAACTCTTGCTTATTCCCCACTGCTCTTTAATGTGGTTCATCGCATAATCTTTAAACTTCGTTCCTTCAGGAATATGAGATAGCCTCCACCAATTGACTTCAAGCTTAGCAATTACTTGTGGCTTAAATTTTAAGTGCTCCATTGAATCGTTCCCTCCAAATCTTCTTCGACGGCGAGAATAATCGACGATCGCATTTCCGAGTTTTTCTACACTAAAATCAGGGAAATGACCTTCTTCCCAATACATCTCGGCGTATTCCATTTGCCACAAAAGAAGTCCACTGGTCCGCTGTTCTCCACTCGTCCGAATGAGCAAGTCTACATAGGGATATGGCTGATTTTTGGTATCTAGATACTTTTCAAATAGCTTTTTATCGATTTCCGCTTCAGAAACGCCATCATGGATCATTTTTTTAACCCCACGAATAATTTCGTCATGACCACCGTAGTCAATTGCCAAATTGGCAACAAATTTTTTATAATGCTTTGTTTTTTCTTCAGCGTAAGTGATTTTTTCGAGCAAAAACTTGGGAATTCGATCTTTGCGCCCTAAATGAATTAAACGAACCTGGTCTTCCTCTGCTTCTTTTAAGTAATCATCAATAAGGCGTACGTATAGTTTCATGATGTAATTCACTTCTTGAGGCGAACGATCCCAGTTCTCAGTAGAAAAACCCCACAGCGTGAAAGTATGTACGCCAATCTTCCTCGCCGCTCGACCAAGCTTAACCGCTTGTTCAAAACCTGCTTTGTGTCCTTGAAGAGTGTATTGCCCGCGAGCTCGAGCCCAGCGTCGATTGCCATCTGGGATTATTGCAATATGATGAGGAATTAATGTTCCTTTAGGCAGGACTAATTTTGGGTCTGGCATAGTCTTCTATTATATCAAATTAACCATGTTATCGTTATAATTTGAATGTGGTTATTTTATTTGACTTTGACGGCACCATAGCCGATTCACTTACCGTATATCTTGCA
>JAKAKU010000145.1 GCA_021824385.1 bacterium
TGGGTTATTTTTTCCACGCTTATTCCATGGATGTGGCCCGGTATTATCGCAAGCTCAGCTACTCTTTTTGCCAGTTTACTCGGGATTTCCTACACCCCCCTTATTCCCGTTCTTCTCCTCATTCTCATTGGTGTGATTTATACGCTTGGGCCGGTTATCTATAAAACTCAGGAGAGTCTGCAAAAACTTATTATTGGCATTGGCGTACCATTTGTTTTTGCCCTTGCCGTGTATTTTGCACACCCCACCGACTGGCAGGCTCTTGGAGCGGGACTGGTAGGGATTGGCGACCATTTTTGGCTCATTCCAGCAGGTGTTTCAGCTACAACTTTTTTGGCAGCATTTGCATATGCAGGAGCTGGGGGAAATTTGAATCTGGGACAATCACTCTATATTAAAGAAAAAGGATACGGAATGGGGAAGTACTCCGGGCACTTAACCAGTTTCCTAACTGGAAAACAGGAGGCAATCTCTCTAACCGGCACCACATTTACCAACAATACAAAGAACTTACATGTCTTTAGAGAATGGTGGCGAAAAATAAATGCTGAGCATGCATTTGTTTTTTGGGGCACCGGGGCCGTTACCATGCTGCTCTTGGCACTTCTGGCATATGTTACCGTATACGGAAAAGTTCAAGAGCCGGGAATTTTGTTTGTGATTGAAGAGTCGAAAGCAATGACTTCAATGGTAGGGCCACTCGTTGGGAGTTTATTTCTGATTGTTGCGGCCATCATGCTCTTCTTTACTCAATTTTCTGTGTTTGGTACTACTAGCCGAATCATGACTGAAAACCTGCTCCTAACTTCTCGCACATTCAAAACGACATTGTCAGGTGCATATTTTTATTTCTTTTTGTGGCTCCAGATAGTGTTAGGAATTGTTGTGTTTCTGTTAGGATTTAAAGAACCACTCACCTTGGTAATCATCGGTGCAGTACTCAACGCGTTTTCAATGTTTGTCTATACAGGCCTTGTTCTTTGGCTCAATAAAACGGCACTATATAAACAAATTCAACCCAATGTAATAAGAACCGTTATTGTATCGTTTGCCTTTGTCTTTTATGGCGCTTTTAGTATTTACACCATTTTGAGCAAAATTCTGTGAGTTAGCGATATAATAGCTCGTGACTCGAAAAATCCTCGGAATAATTCTTTTGTGCGCACTTACTGGTGTCGTTGCTTTTTTTGTGGGCCGTGCAAGCACTTCTTCTGAGTCTCACATTTTTGAGCTCGGGCCGACCCCCGTTCCAACTCCACTTGCTAAATACAGCATTGAAAACATTAAGTCCGCACCAGTGGCACCAGCAGAATTTAGTAAAGCCCGGGATATCAGTGAAACAAAAACAACCAGTACCTACGCTATTGCAATGAAATTCGACCCAACGCTTCAGGGAGAAGCAAAAAAAACAGTAACCGGAGTTGTAAATACACCTAAAGAAGGCGGGAAATACCCGCTCGTAGTTATGATTCGAGGGTTTGTTGATCAAAGTATTTACACGCCCGGTGTTGGGACCAAAAATGCTGCATTGTTTTTTGCACAAAATGGATTTTTAACGGTGGCTCCTGATTTTCTTGGATATGCGGGAAGTGATAGCGAATCAGGAAACATTTTTGAAACCCGGTTTCAAACCTACACAACCATGGTGTCACTTCTCAATTCACTGGCAACCCCCTCATTTGACGAGGCAACAGGCCACCAGTGGGATGGGAAAAATGTTTTTATCTGGGCACACAGCAATGGTGGGCAAGTTGCGCTAACAACTCTTGCTATAACAGGCGTGGCGTATCCCACAACACTGTGGGCACCGGTCACCAAACCATTTCCATACAGTGTGCTCTATTACACCGATGAATCGGCTGATGGAGGCAAATTTATTAGACGTGAGCTTTCCAAATTTGAGACGCTTTACGATGTTGACCATTACACATTCACAAACTATTTGAGCGACATCAAAGCGCCCATTCAATTTTCACAAGGAACTGCAGACGATGCCATTCCAGTCGCGTGGACCAACCTCATCGTTTCAAAACTAAAAAAAGCCGGAGTAGACATAACCTATCACATATATCCAGGGGCAGACCATAATATGCGCCCTTCATGGGACGCGGTTGTGTTAGAAGATTTGAAATTTTTCCAAAGTCGTCTAAAATAAACTAATGAATATTTTTGTAACTCTTATTATTAACGTTTTAAGTTTGATGATTGTGAGCTATTTGGTACCAGGATTTCATTTCACTGATTTCCAGGCACTGCTAGTGACAGCCGTAGTCATTGGAATTGTAAACACCTTTGTCAGACCGGTTTTGCAGCTTATTGCGCTTCCACTCTCAATTATTACGCTTGGGCTTTTTGCATTCTTTGTAAACGTGGCGCTCTTGTGGTTTGTCTCAAATATTGTTCCTGGATTTCAAATTGACAGCTTCTTTACCGCAGCCGTTGCTTCAGTAGTTATTGCATTGGTGAGTGCTTTTTTTCACCAAATGGATAAAGAACCACGACGATGAGTAACAAAGACGACAACACTAGTAAAAAGAAAACTACGGTGAAGCCGGTTGTTCCGTTTGTGGCGCAAAGTCGATTTGGAGGAGCGGGAAACGCTCAATTTCAGCAAAAATCGCAGTATAAACCCACACCAATAAGAATCACTCAACACAAAGGATAAGTATTACTTTGTAATAATTTTCGTGTATAATAAGCCCCATGGCATCTAAAGCAAAAAATCAACAAGGTGTAACTGTCGCAAAAACCGACGATGGAACTGTTCAAATGACATTTATAATTCCGTGGGCTGAGGTTGAAAAGGCTGAGAAAGAGGCAACAACCAAGTTATCGCAAACCGTAACTGTTCCCGGATTCAGAGCAGGAAAGGCACCCGTTGAAACTGCAGCTTCACACATTCCTCGCGAAACATTAGTGCAAGAAACAGTAACTGCTCTCTTGCCTTCAAAAATTTCACAAGCATATAAAGATCATGATATTACCCCTATCATGTATCCAAAACTCGAACTTTTGCACGCACACGATGGAGAAGATTGGGAAATTCGAGCAACAACCGCACAATTCCCCGAAATTAAAATGGGCGATTACAAAGAAAAAATTAAAGGCGCAATTGCTTCAAACGGTATTTGGACTCCAGAAAAAGGTAAACCTGAAGAACAAAAAGAATTAAGTCCTGAAGAAAAAGAGAACATTGCACTCCGTACTATTCTTGAAACCGTTGAAGTAAAGCTCCCAAACATTTTAGTTGAAGAGGAAGCCGATCACCGAGTGGCCAATTTACTTGCACGACTTGAGAAACTGGGACTCAGTTTAGAAAGCTATTTGTCATCTCAAAACAAAGATGTGCAAACGATTCGAGCTGAATATGCACAGGCCGCGAGTGAATCACTCAAATTAGAACTGGTTCTTGGAAAAGTAGCGGAAGAAGAAAAGATCGTGGTTGACGAAAAAGAGGTGGATGCATTTGCAAAAGTTACTGAAGCAGACCCTCGCCGAGCGGGTCAAGCCGTTACCCCAGAGGAGAGAAACACCATTCGTACGCTGCTTCTTAAGCGCAAAGCTATCGACAAACTCGTTTCCTAACTAGATTTATGCATTTGTGTAGTTTACATTTAAGAAAATGGTAAACACTTCTCAAAACCACAAAGTAAAAAATCCTCTTGAAGCCCTCCGAGAAAGCAGTAGTGAAGTACTCAAAACCACCTCAAACGAAGTATTTAAGCCTATTGCTCAAGAATTCATGGACCAGCTTTTGGGAAGAAAGCGAAAATTTAGCGGAGAAATTTTACCAGGTGAATCTCTTGAAATGCGAACCGTTTTAAGTGGAAAACAAACAGAAACTGATCGGCTCAAAAAGCAAATTGTTATTGAGCGCCAGCTCCACGAAGAAGAAAAAATGTTGGTTGAAAAAAGAGGAAGAGAGCTGAAGGTTCAAATTGAAGCCATAAAATCCGAAGTTGTAAAGCTTGCCGCGGCTACTCCAAAACTTTCACAACAGGTAGAGATTGCTTCATTTCAAGCAACCTCAAGTGTAAGTACCTATGAACTCTTTTTTCTTCAGCAACTGTTTTTGTTTATTAAAAGTTTTAGAGAACACATTGATGATGCTCACGTTTGGCTGGGAGCGGTAAACGCCAGAGCAAAAAAGAAAAACGTTTGGGGAGCAAACTACAAAAAATATGGTGCAAAATATCTCCTTTCAGGAGAGCACTATTCGGGCCGATCTTCGGCCTAATTTGACTTCAGCTGAGAGAGTTTCATATAATATGCGCATGAAACACGTTTTCGTTATTACCAATCTCATGCTCCTTACGGGCAGGGGGTAACGTGTTTTAAAAAAATAAACACGGGCAACCCCTTCAAATAGAAGGGGATTTTTTATTGCGAAGCAACAAGCTTTACGTAATGCTGCAAAGACGATAGTAGGAAAGCGATTTTTATAAAAAGTCGTTTTTCAATATCGTTTTAGGCTCATGAGGAGACTGTACGATGGAAAAGGTACTGTTACCGCTTTTTGTTGGAGATGAACGTGACAGCAGCACAAAGCGGCTTATGACATGGCTATTTCTGAAAGATTTCCCTATCGGAGATCTCATGAATACGCCACTCACGCCCGATTACATTCCGGTGATTCATACGGAACTAATCAAGGGAATGATTGTCACGACATGGCCAGCAGGGTTTGTGCGCCCACAATGGTGCGCTGATCGGCAAAAAGTGCTTTTATTTCGTGAACGAATGCTTTCGCAGTGTCCACAAGGGCAACTGATTGAAGCAATTAATCGGCTTGTGTCACCCGCGCACGCATAGTTTTTCTGAATTGGGGTTGAGTCAATTCTCAACCCCTCTTTTTTTTGGTATACTAGCGGCACGAGGCAAACAAGGACCCTTAGCTCAAGTAGGTTAAGCATAGCTTGGCCAATTGAGCACAGGATCTAATTAAATTAACAAGGACCCTTAGCTCAATTGGCTAGAGCGATTCATTGACGTTGAATAGGTTCTGGGTTCAAGTCCCAGGGGGTCCACAAAAGTTTGTAAAACCAAAGCGAAGATGACATTTCAGCTCCTTAGTTGGATTTTTATTTATACCAACTTCAGTTCTTTGTGTGAGAAGATCTTAATTGCCAAATAAATACACACAACGGTAAGTACACTTGCTCCCAAAAATGGAGCACTAATAGAAATTGTTGCCAGGGCTCCAGCAAGAATAGGCCCAATAATTTGGCCAATACTCATATATGACGCGTTCAAACCTTGCATTTCTCCTTGTTCGGTCTCTTCCGTCTCTTCAGACAAAATAGTTTGAGTAATCGGTTGCACAAAGTTGTTCACGAGCCCCAGCGCAACACTTGCAATGACAAATGGCACCACACTGCGGGCAAAAAACATAATTGCAAAAACAGTTGCCACCCATGTTAACGAAAAGAGTAATGCCTTTTTTACCTTAAAAATCTTAAGTGCTTTTTGTAACAGTACCAGTTGTGAAATAAGTCCCAAAACGCCAAATAAGCTAAACAAAAGTGATATACCTGTTGGGCTCATGTGAAGAACTTGAACCGTTGAGCTCTGAAATCCAAAGATGAAAAGAGAAAAGGCCATAAAATAGCAGAGGGTCAATAGAAGGGTGGCTCCAACCGTTTTATTGGTAAGAGCAGAAGCAAGCTTCTTAAAATCAAAGAGTTTCGCATGTGATAATTTGCCCATGTTTTTGTTTGTTTCAGGCAAAAAGATTGCTGTGATAACTACCGCAACGAGTGATATCGCGGCTGCAATAAGAAAAGGAATTGAGGCATTAATTCCCACGGTTGCTGCTGAAATTGCTGGGCCAAAAATAAATCCAAATCCAAACGCCGCGCCAATGATGCCAAAACCTTTCGCTCTGTCCTTTGGTTCAGTAGTATCGGTAATAACAGCTGAAGCGACCGGAATGTTGCCCGCAGTAATGCCATCAAGCGCTCGAGCCAAAAACAGAAAAATAGCGCTCGGAGCAAAAGCGGTAATGAGAAATGATAGTGCAGTTCCAGCAATAGAAATGATGAGAAGTGGTTTACGACCATATTTATCAGAGAGACGGCCAATAATAGGAGTTGAGAAAAATTGGCACAGGGAAAAAAGCGCAAACAGGATTCCATTTTGAAAGTCGGTGAGTCCAAATCGCTTTGAATACGAATAGAGAATTGGAATAATAATTCCATATCCCAATGCGTTCACAATAGCGATAAGGGCAATAATAGCGAGGTTTTTATTGTTTTTAAACATGAAGTTTTATTATACCAATTGCCATCGAAATCTAAAAGGGTGAGGGTATTGCTACCCCCACGATATTCACCACATACCATAGTAAGCTCTGATCCAAACACAACGCCACTCACATTTCCAGTGCACCCACTTTACAAACGAGTCAGCAAACTGACGAGCTGTTTCAAATTCTACGATTGCGGCTGTGAGATCATCAAGGGTTTTAAAACCCCTAAACTCAACAATACCGTCCTGATGGTACAAACCATTTCCATTAACGCCTTCACCATGATACCGAATGCACACCACTCGCCCCAGATTTTTCGAATTGTCATTGAGTACGGAATAAAGCGAATGAGTGTTGACCACATGTTGCAGATCG
>JAKAKU010000061.1 GCA_021824385.1 bacterium
CATCCTGAATATATTTCCAGACCCCTTACTCCTCACCCTGTCTTTATGGGTTTCATAAACTCTCTTAAAAAATAAGAGGTGTTTTATTAAAAAAACACCCCTTAAAACCTTCTTAGCATTCAAAGTTCATGTCATGAAAGGCTTTGCCATTTACAAACGTAAGCTTTGAAAGCCACCATTCGCGGTAGTCAGTTGGAGCACCCGAAGTGTTCGGAGCACCTGCCGACCGTGCAACTTCTACATTCAATACAACATGGTGAATGATTCCGACCTTCTCGTTTTCATACGTAGCAAGACCCCATTCAACCGCAGTTTTAAATCCTAACTCTGCAACTTCACCTTTGTAGCATATTGCCGCAAACATGTGCCTTGGATTGGCACAGTCGGCAACTACAAATGGACCGTCCCAATTGTGATCGGGGCGCTTGAGCCAAACTGTTTCCCCAATATCACTACAACTCATGAGAGCGATACCATCTTTGAATGGTGACAAGTCGATATTGTTGACGACTGCCGTATCTTCCATCCGATGAGGATTTACCCACGTTACATCTCCTTTCACATAGTCTGGCATTTTTCGCTGAGCCGACTCAGGGGTGATTAAACTTGGATAAAAATATCCGTATTTATCACAGTATCCGTATTCAAGAAGCTCCTTTGGAGAACTATCTCGGACAAGACTCCCACATTCTGAGGCCGAAATTGGGCTCGAAGCGAGTAATACCAAAAATGTACAGGCTACAATGACTTTACTCAATCTGATACTCCTTATCTTATGGACGTTACAGTGTATGGGGTAATGAGAAGTATTTCAACCCAGCAGTTATTGTGAAAGATAGTTTTTGCGCTGTTTTTCGGGCAACTTTTCAACTGCAGCACGAAGCATTGTTTTGGGCATTGAAGGAGCCTTTTTATCTAAAAACTTAATCAGTTTCGCGCGGTCTACCTCTCCTGCTTCCTTGAGCATCCAACCCACTGCTTTTTGAATTAAATCATGTGAATCATGGAGCAAAATTTCAGCTACCTTGTAGGTCTCTTTTAAACTTCCCCGCTTTATATACGCAAGTGTTGCAACCATTGCCGTTCGTTTTTCCCATATATCTTTTGATTGTGCAAATTTATATAGAATTTTTTCAGGGTGAGTTTGCACATATTCACCCATAATTTTGTATGAAACGGTATCCACAAGATCCCAATTGTTGATAAAGTGCATGTGCTCCAAATAAAACTCATAAATTTCCTCTTGCTTCTTGGGTTCAGCCACTTCAAATTGGGAAACCAATATAAGTAGTGCTGTAAGGCGCATTTCGTGCCAGGGGGAATGGAGAACTTTTTCTATGTCTTCGATAGCGAGATCTTTAAACTTTTTGGCAACTTTCCTGCAATTTGGGACAGTTACGCCCAAAAAACGGTCGCCTTCACCATAGCCACCTTCTTGAGATTGGAAAAATTGAGGATAAAAATCGCGCTTCTTTACATCAACATATTTCTGAAGTTCCGAGAGTACTTCTTCTTTCACACAAGTATTATATACTATTTTCTACCATGAAGTTCGGCCAATATTCAGTTTTTGCTTTTGTTGATGTAGAAACCACTGGGGTAAGTGCCAGTGGAGACCGTGTTTTGGAAGTGGGAATTATCCGCGTTGAAAATGGAAAAGTAGTTAAAAAGTTAAGCTCCCTTCTCGACCCCGATTCTCATGTTCCGCCAGAAATTACCCAAATTACGGGCATAACAGACGACGATATTTTGGATGCCCCTCATTTTAGTGACATTGTAGAAGAGATTGAGGAGCTCCTCGAAGGAGCTGTGTTTGTGGCCCACAATGCCCGATTTGATTATGCATTTCTGAAACATGAATTTCGTCGGCTCGGACTGCCCTTCAATTACAAAACACTCGACACCGTAAAACTATCGAGAAAGCTATTTCCACAGCTTCCGCGCCACAATCTCGATGCACTCATTGAGCTTCTACAGGTAAAAATTGAACATCGACACCGCGCATACGATGACGCTCTGGTTCTCTATGATTTTTTAAAACATGCACATACGTCATTTGAATCAGAGTATTTAACTGCTGTTATTTTGGACTTTTTAAAAACTCCGAATCTTCCGGTGCAACTCACGAAAGACTCTATGGAAAAATTGCCGCAAGGGCCAGGAGTGTATTTTATGTATGACAAAACGGACGCGCTTTTGTACGTAGGGAAAAGTGTTGATATTCAATCTCGCGTACTGTCACATTTTTATAACGATTTTGATAGTAACACCGATCTTCTTTTGGCTCGAGAAGTGTTCCGTGTCGAAGCCCACGAAACTGCAGGAGACCTCGGAGCAAGCATTTTGGAGTCTTCCATGATCAAAACACACTTTCCGATTCACAATCGGCTTCTCCGGTCTCATGGAGAATTGTTGGCACTCATACAAACCGAGAAAAATGGCTATTACACCGTAGCCCAAAAACCAATTTCAGAAGTTGACCCGGCAAATCACCACGATATTTTGGGAGTATTTGTAAGTAAAAAACAGCTCACCGTAAAACTTACCGAAATCGCAAAGGAATATAAACTGTGTATGAAACTCTTGGGAATCGAAAAAGGGAAGGGTGCCTGTTTTGGCTCTCAAATAGAAACGTGTAATGGCGCGTGTACCGGGCTTGAGCCTGCTTTTAAATACAATGTGCGCTTCATTGAAGCATTTGCCAATGCACGCGTACCAGTATGGCCTTTTCCGGGGCCTATTGGCATTCATGAAAAGTTTGAAGAAACAGAAGAGCTGCATATTATCAATAACTGGACCTATTTGGGTTCTGTTCACGAGCATAGTGAGAAAGATATTGAAGAAGTTCTAAAAAAAGCAGTGCCATTTAACTGGGACAACTACAAAATTATTCGTCGTTTTGTAAAAAAGCACGCAAAACAAAATACTATTTTGGATCTTTCGAATCATATCGCTCATTCATCTCCCAGAGAGCCACTATAAACAGAGACTCGCTCCAGCCAAGTGGAGTGTTGGCATTAAATTCATTGGAATTACTAAAGTAGAGCTCCGGCAATCCTTTTTCGGTATCAATATCTATAAGTTGATCGAGAAATTTTTTAGCTTTTTCAAAGTTGCCCATTTTTTCGTAGATGATGGCAAGCCATGCGAGACCAAATGTCCATTCAGCTTCCTCACTTACTTCGTCTTCATTTTTGTTGTAATACTTGTCTCCTTTGTAGCGAATAACGCCGCGTTTTCTGAGTAAATGATACTCGGTGTGCTCAAGTATTTGATCACGCTCAGCTGCGGTTACCACATTGTACGGCCAGATTAAGGAAAGAAGTGACAAATCAACAAACTTTCCCGTCGACTCTCGTGGAAGGAGTTTCCTGAGTGCCGCTTCCCCCTTTTCTATAAGCTCCGGGTCTACATGCACCCCAAAGGTACGCCGAACAGACTTAAGGCCAGCCACACATGCGCCTATGGAGCTTGAATGCACTTCCTCGCCTTCCTCCCACATACCACTGTCGGGATCATGATAGTACTCAATTGAGTCCAAATATTGAATAAGCTTGTTTACAATTCTCAAATCATCCTCAGTGACAAGAATAGAATTGCGCACCCTTTTTTCAAGCTCCCCTATTCGGTACAGCATACAGCCCACTGCATCGTTTTGTTTATTTCCCCAATCCTCCCAAAATTCGTCAAACGTTTCTGGGTGAAATCGCGCATGAATATATTGGTAACTTTTTTCCGGTTTGTGCTCAATTGCCCAATCTATTTTTTGCTCGTGCTTTAAGAATATTTGCAGTATTGCCTTCGACGTTTTGAGTACCGTTTCCCAATCACCAATTATTTCAAAGGCAATTGTTTCGTAAAAATTGTCGCGGAGCCAACTTTTGTCATACCCCGTTCCTACTTCTTTACTGGAAGCGGCAAACAAGCCTGTTTCATATTCTAGCGAAGACAAAATAGAAAGATGCTTTTGGATAAGCTCGTTGTAGGACAGGTGAGACATAAAAAGGTTATGGGCAATTCAGCTGTTTTTTGCATGTGGCCAATGCGTCTCCTTGAAGATCGTTACATACTTGGCATTCAGGCTTTTTATTTTGTAATGTATAGTCGTTGAGCACTTTTTTGCTTGGATAATACAGATTGTCTGCAGGGGGAATAAATGTTTTTTCGTCAATCACAGCCGTTTGGCAAATGAAACTAAATTTTCTGGACAAATCGACAACGTCTACTTCACCAGGGGTAATTTGGAGTCCTGCCTTTGAATCGTCTGACCACTGTGTGGCCGAGGATGTAGTGAAAATAAGATGTGACACTTTACCTGCCTGACGAATATCTGCCTTAACCTGACCTTTTGCCACATACACTTCACCGCCGTAGTTGGCATCATTATTTAAAATACATTTTTGAGGCGATTCATTTGAGCTTGCAAAATCAAGAAGCGACTTTGTAACCGTGTGAGAGTTGGAACTAAACCGAAGGCCCAGAATAAAAACGAGGGCGATAAGTATCAGGAGTCCAATTCCAATAAGCAGAAACTTTTTATTCATGAATAAACCTTTACTCAGTCTATATCAGATACAAACAAAACAGCAACAACGTGCATTTGTTGCCTGTGCTACGAGGCTCTTTTTGGTATAATATCCCTGTTTCTCGTATTTTGTATTTAACAAAACTACTTTTAGTAGTTTTGAAGAGGAAAAACTGGCTTAATTTTGAAATTTTACAGAATGTAAAATGAAAAGCGTAAAGCCATGTTGAGACGAGCGCCGGGGTGCCCCGCCTGCAGCGCTTTTGCGCAGCAATGCGGGCAGGTGAAATGGGTAAAATGTATTACACTTACGTTTTAAAAAGTTCAAAAGATAATGAATTGTATATTGGGTGGACTGTTGACTTAAGTGCTCGAATTAAAAAACATAGCAGTGGAAAAGTTTATTCTACGAAGTTTAAATTGCCTATTACTTTGGTTTATTATGAAGCTTGCCTAAGTAAAGAAAAGGCAATACAGCGAGAAAAACAATTGAAAACAGGATTTGGGAGAAGATATTTAAAAAATAGATTGAATATGCCGGGGTGCTGAAATGGTAGACAGCCCAGACTTAAAATCTGGTGTCACAATAGTGGCGTGCGGGTTCGAGTCCCGCTCCCGGCACAAACTTCGTTTGTTTGGGTTCGTTACTCGATAGTGCAGAGTAAACGTTTTGCACCGCGAGTCCCGCTCCCGGCACATCTAGAAAATGAATACAAAAAAATATCCCCGCCTCTTGACGAAGCGGGGTTGAATTCTTATTTTTCTGGCTTATGTCTCCACCAGAAGGTTGAATCTGCCCAGTAAACTAACTGTCTGCGTTTCCCAAGCAATTGTTTGAATGTCTTGTCGGTTTCATAAACATGCTTGGTAAACCCATTAACATCTATGGACTTGAAATGAGGGTGACGAGCCTTAACCAAATGTACCCCAGTCAAGGTATATTCTAAAAAGTCGCGTTCCATCATCAGGTCATCCAAAAAGCTATCAGATGGATCGTCCAAGTCCTCTGGATTCTTGAATAACTTTAAACGTTCTCGCCATGCAGACGCTCTTTCCATGAGCTGCTTGTTAATAGTTGACTCAAATAGCTCTGTGTCCGTTTTGTCCACCCCCTCAATGAATCCTTCCAAAGTTGCCTGTCTTTTCAGATAGTCTTCGTAGTTATCTTCTGGGTTTGCTGCAAAAATTTTCTCCCGCTCCCTATCGTCCAACTTCTTCAGATAATAGAGCATAGAACTTGCCTTTCCCCATTCTGAAAGCAGTTCTAAAATGTCTGGTGCTTCAGTATCTGTTTCATGATTTAGAATACTGATAATCCAGTTTCGAACATCATCAAAGGCAAATTCAGCACCGACTGTGCTGCTGTGTAAATCGAACAGAAATTCTTCATCTTTAGTTAGCAGTGTTCCCATATTTATATCCATTCTACGGGCTATTATACTACTTTGATGGCACCCATGTGCCAGTTTTGACTTTTCCAATCATCGCTGAATCGTTTTGTTGTTATGTAGTAACAAGTTAGCCTAAGGTATCAATAAATGGTTCGATCCAAGTAAACTCTTGTGCACAGAAAAGCTCACAAAAATAGGTGAAGTGCTTCATAGATTCCCCACACCGCAAGTCCGACAAACGCAACACTTCCAATAAGAGAAATAATGGGATTTTTGACTGCACGAATAGTATTTGTTGGTGAGAGAAATAGAAAGATGTTCAAAATCATATGCCCTACAAACACTCCAATTGCAAAGCCATACACGTTGACTACATTAAACAGTGGAATATATCCGGCAAAGTCATCAAGACCTAAGATAAACGGAACCGTAAGTGCATAGACAAATAGTTTTTTATAGCTCGCACTTTTCTTTTCCTTTACTGAAATATCAGGGACAATGTGTGATAAAAAGGGCTTGGTAATGATGTTTATGCTGTGCATTGCCTTTTCAAATACATGTATCCACCCAAAAAAGTTGAGCGGATATCGACCACTTTTTCGCGCATGTGACAACCCATCCTCGGCCATTCGAATAAGGACAAGAGCCGCAACAAAAATCATAACTGCCATAAGGATTTT
>JAKAKU010000081.1 GCA_021824385.1 bacterium
AAATGACCCACTCCTTCCGACTATGAAAAAGTATTCTGGACTTTCTGACTCAGCCCAACCAACGCCAAGTTTACTGCCAAGCGCTACAGTCACCACCACTCCGTTGGAAACGCCAAAACCATCAGTAACTCCGACTACCAAGCCAACTGTTGCTCCTACCGTTAAACCTACAGCAACAGCTTCCCCCAAACCAACACCGACGCCGTTCACACCACCGACTACAGGAACTCTTGAAGGTGAGGTGCTTTTAAATACAGGATCTACAACTATTATTACCGATCAAACAGCCTCAGGTGGCAAAGCATTAGTAATGAAAACGAACGGCACTGCGAGCGGAGAGATACAGGGTGTCATTCAGAAGCTCATTATACGAACAAAAGCGCAACCATGTCTTGGATACCCTCATATCAACATAAAGATTGATGGAAAGTACGTTCTTGATTCAAATATACAGTCCACCACATTCACGAACTACCAAACAAACAGCTTGAGTTACTTACAGTTTACCAATACAAAACACAAAGTTGAGATTATATACAATAACGATGCCTCGTTTGGCTTTTGTGATAGGAACCTCGTAGTTGATTCTGTCTCGATTCAATAAGTACTTCACGAAGAAAATATCTGCTTTACTTCGCTTGATATAATAAATATGCGGCAGAAGGTATATTTTGAAAGGAGGGAGTACCGTGAGCGACCTTCCATGCCATATTGCAGTTTCCGGAAAAAGTTTGGTCCGGCTTACGTTTTTTGTAGGCGACGCACAATTCCAAATCGAATTGGAAAAAGCAGAACAACAGGATTTTCGTCATGTAATTGAAAATCTCGAGACTGCTGGTGCATCTGTTTACAACGGAGATGAGGGCACACTCATGATGATGTGTGACAAAGATCAGTTAAAAGTACAATTTAAGCTGGGGGGAAACTATGGAAGCGGAGTGTTCGCCTTTCAGGAAATCATGGAAATTGTCAAAAAGTTTCCAGCACCGCAATCGGTGTAGCAATGGCCTGAATTCCCCTCGAAAAAGTATTTACGAGGGGAAATTTTTTGTGCAAAAAAATATGGATACCGAGTTGGTATCCATATGGGTGGTCGCCGTTACGGCGAGGTTTCGACTTTCAGCAAGTCGCCGATAACACCGAACATCTTGCAACTGACATATGCTGCTTTAAGTAGTCGTTGTTTGCTAATGAAATTCTTAACTGGACTCAAGCCTACCGTGGCATGATTAAGTCGACTAACATCTCCTTGTGAGGTGATGACTTCAATCGTTACCCGAGTCGCTTCTTCGGGTGTGAAATCTTCTGCCAGCTCTTGTAAATTCAACAATGAGCCCATCACGTATCCCGTTCGGCACCAGTCGGTGTTTTCACCGAATTTCAGAATTTCTCCAATGGGAACTTGCTTCACTGGGGTTGTCGGGGTGGGCTGCGCGTTTTGTGCGAGAGCCAGATGTGCCCCGTAAAACCATGGCAGGCTCAAGATGGCAAAAAATATGGCAGTTATCAGACGGCGAATTGACTTGTTCACGGGAGTCCTCCAAATGACTTTCTCACTTAATTACCTAAAATACTATAGCATAGAATTGCTGTTTTGTCAATCCACTTTGAGGCTAAATAGGGTTATGCCACGTCGTCTTTGAGCTCACTGTGAAACTCCTTGTAGAGCTTGTCGAGCTTAGGGTTTATAACAACTTGGCAATAGCCGTAATCCTTATTTCTATCGTAAAAGTTTTGGTGATATTTTTCGGCCTCATAAAAGTGTTCAAATGGCAGTACATCAGTCACGATTTTGCCTGCAAATACTTTTGCTTCGTCAAGTTTTTTTATCATGGTTTCAACATCCTTCTTTTGATTATTATTGTGGTAAAAAACAACTGATCGATATTGCGATCCAATATCTGCTCCTTGTCTATCGTATGAAGTTGGGTCGTGAGTTTTAAAGAAAATTTCAAGTAGTTTTGTGTATGAAACAACTGAAGAGTCAAAGGTAATTTGAATCGCCTCCTGTGCCCCTGTTTCCCCGCTCGATACCTCATCATATGAAGGATTCTCTTTTGTTCCGCCACTATACCCAGATACCACTGTTTCAACACCTTTAAGGCGTTTAAATATAGCTTCAGTGCACCAAAAACATCCTCCTGCAAAAGTAGCGGTTTCAAGTTTTTCCATACAAAATATTCTACACTATTCTCTCTCCCAAATTTCCACATTCGCGTTGCCAAATACTTTCTTAACTCCAATGTCACCAGGAGAAAATGGCAACATTTCGTGGTAATTTTCAATCTGGGTAAGCAATATATATTTCGCCTGTGTGTTTTGAAATGCCTTCTTTATGTCTTCACGCGATGTGTTCAATACATCAGTATCATAGAGAATACGCTTCCTACTCAGTGTTGAAACATATCCTCGATTATTAGAAAAAATGATTGGTTTGTATGATGAGTGGTATTCACATTGTAAACACACGGAATTCGGAACTAAGACAATACCGTCAGGTAATGATTCCAAAACTTGAAGCCCTTCTAATTCTCCAGGAGTAACCATATAGACAGTTGAAAAACGTGTATATAAAAAAATAAAAACAATAAGCCACAAAATTGCCAGGCTCCGTTTATATCCAATGCGCATCATCAAAATGGATGCAACAAATAATACCAATACTAGTATTTTTGCTTTTGTTGAAGAAAAAATGCTTTCTCCAGCTGGAGTAAGTGCACGTAGCACTATTCCTTCGGTTTTATAGGGCCAATTTACTGTCTCAATTTCAAGATGCGCGTCTTTATTTGAAAATCGGAGAAGATTATTGTGTTGAATAAATAGTGGAATATTAATTGCCTTGGAAAACGAAATTCCGTTCTCGTGAAATTCCATATCTTCACGATGTATTGGGAGCTCCCATTCAGTATTTGCATTCATTTGGCGATCAATTATCGATGGAATCACAATTGAGAGATGATTATTTCTATTTGGTGAAACAAAATATGGTTCATAAAAATTTGGCGAATACTCTCGCCAGTCAAACACAGATATTTTTTGCTCTCCGGGAACATATCGAATCCCCATTCGATACCTGCTATTTTCGTACCACTCAACCACTTGTGAACTTCCGAGTAAATCATTTGAAGAAAAATGCATTGGTGGTGTTTCTGTAAACGTATTTCTAAACCAACGCGAAAAATCATTCATAGTGACAACTTGAACTTCTTCATTTTTACGAAGTTGTGAAACAAATTCTAATTGTTTTGTGTATTCGCCGGTGTATGCACTTGGATCAAAATCAGATTCCAAACCTACTACCACCTGACCAAATGAATTATCTGGCTGATGTAAATACACATTTAACAGTTTTTTAAAGTAATCGATATTAAGATTTTTGTCCGTTGTAAAATAATCTTGTGTGCTAAAAAGACTCGAAGAATAGCCGTTTAACGGATCTCTGTATGCCCACTGAATATTTACAACATCAATTTTATTTTGTGAATCTGCAGGTATTCCAGCATGGAGCTGAGTGGGGTAAAAAGGCGCGCCCCAATACTGCCCCCAAAGTTGGTAATTATCAGTTGAGAACTGATCACTACACATAAGATTAGCGGTAACACCGTACTTGTCGTGCATATATGAAAGACTGAAGCTGTCAGTCCACCACGACCCCACTGAAGTTGGGTAATATCCAAATGTTTGCTTAAACGAATTAAACACCGTATCGATAATTTTTATGCGATCAGACTGTGCATATCCTGAAAGGAACAACGTGTTGGGATGGTACCAATGTTCTGGTTTTTTGTAGGGTACGAGCGCTTTGTTGGCGAGTGCTTCACTCACTTCTAAAAAGATTCCAAATTCATCTTGTCTGGGAAAATGCGAAACGGTTTCTACAAGCTCTTTATTTTGAAATGAATCATAGGTAAAAAGCCATGTTGTCGGCAAGTTAAATGAAGACACCACTTTTTGTTGGGCAGAGATACTTTCAGAGGGGTTTTTTGTATATGAAGAAATACGTACTGGGTTGACCACCGTCACAAACTTTTCTGAAGCAAAAGCTGTTTTTGTAAGACAAAAAAAAGAGAGCACAAAACTCAACAAAAAGTATACTTTCTTTGCAATGTTCACTTTTTTGATGTCTTCTTTTCTAGTCCTAAGAGCTTAACTCCGTAATATACGATTGCCGCAATCACGATAAAGTCAACAATATTCCCCACAAATCCGCCCCACATGAGTTTCGCTTTACCCACCATTAAGTAACGCTCACTCAAAGCTCCTACTCCTCCCAATAATAGTCCGATCAGCGGATTCAAAATATCATTCACGAGGGACGAGATGATCTTAACGACCGCACTACCCAAAATAAATGCAACTGCAAGGCCAACAACACCTTGTTCTTTCACGAAGTTACTGAAATCTTTCAATTCATTTTTCATCTGTTTCATTTCACCTTCCAATTCTTCGCATTAGTGTAGCAAAATTTTGATACAATTTGTGAATGAGATTTCCTTCCAAACACGCAGTCATCGTGGTTCTTCTGTGGGCGTTTGCTCCACTTGCGTGGTTTCTTATGTGGCGGGACAAAAAATACCACAGCTGGTTCCCAAAACTCTTGTGGATAAACGGAATCATCTTTGGAGTGATATTCATTACTCAGTCATTCATGGCAATCCCCAGACTCAACACGGTTTACGACGCCCTTCATATCCATGTCCCCTCATATGTACATCCAACTGCAATTCTTTTGGTTTTATTGTTTCTTGCTGGTCAAATTCTGGTCGGGCAATTATTGCAGCAAAAACTCAATCGAAAAAAGGGTGATGCTCAAAAGCATTTTGCCGACAAATTAGTTTTTCCTATCATTATTATTTTTGCGCTCGATGGAATACTCGGTATCATCACGGGGTTACTCACCACACTCACGCCGGCTGCCCTGCTACAACCTGCAGTTAAACATTTTTTTTCACTCCCCACTCCTCCTGCAATAATTTCAGTTGTTCCCACGACACCTCCAGTTTTACCGCTGTATCCAAGCCCTACCCCCGTCAAAACTCAAAAACCCTTGAGCTTTTCAGAAATGAATTCAAAATATGGCCCTTGTACCAGGCTTCCAACCCTTATGTACCACCATATTGAGGATCTGACACTCGCAAAAAAGCTGGGGCAAAGCGGGCTTGCCGTTTCTCCCGCTTACTTTGACTCACAAATGAACTACCTCGCCACTCATGGTTATCAAACAATTGATCCCCAAAAATTAGTGAGTTTTTTCCAGTCAGGGGCGGCAATTTCTGCAAAATCTGTTCTTATCAGTTTCGATGATGGATATGACGACTTTTATACCAATGCTTACCCAACGCTAAAAAAATATAATCTTAAAAGCATTCTGTTTCTCCCCACTGGACTGGTTGGGAATCCAGGTTACCTGACTTGGAGTGAAATCGAGGAAATGCACGCAAGCGGACTTGTTTTATTTGCGAACCATACCTGGAGCCACAAGCCCATGAACGCAAAAGACGCTGAAGTTGAAATGGAAATCACCACCGCAGACCGAGAACTCAGTGAACATGGGCTCAATAATCCTAAAATATTTGCTTATCCTTATGGAACTGTTGGTCAGTTTGCACAAACACTTCTGAAGAATTTAGGATATAAAGCAGCATTCACCACTCATTCAGGTTCGGTACTTTGTACTCAAATGAGCCTCACACTTCCCCGCGTTCGTATCGGGAATGAACCTCTTTCTGGTTATGGTTTCTGAGGCATCCCAAAGAGGCGGATGTAAGTCGTTCTTTTATATTAGGTGAGTTTTTGGTATAGTACCTAGTGTAAAGTGCAGTGACTTCAGAGTAGTGGAAATGAATAGGAGGCGAATTTTTTATGGTTGTTGTTAAAAAACAAAAAGGCGAAAGCGACGACAAACTTATTGCTCGATTCAGGAAGAGAGTTCTCTCTTCTGGGCTTCTATTGGAATATAGAGACCGAGAGCGTTACAAGAAAGAATCGGAAAAACGAAAAGAAAAGAAATACAAAATGAACTTCCAAATTGAGCTTGAAAAAAAGCGAAATAGTTAACGCTTAGTATTCACTCACATTTTGTACAATATTTCTCACGTATAGTTTTCGATGATGTTTTGTCGTGCCAAATTTTCGGATTACATCTTGATGTTCTTTCGTGCCATATCCTTTATTTTTGGACCATAAATATTTCTTGTATATAGACTTCCCACCGAGTTTTTTCATGAGATTATCTCTGTAGACTTTTGCAATAATACTTGCAGCTGCAATATGCATATTGAGCCTATCACCATGCACAATGGGCTCTTGTTTCTCTTGTGGATAATGGTCGACTTTCGGGATGAAAAACGCATCAATGAGTAATTTCTCTGGAACTAGATCCATTCCCTGAAGTGCGAATTTAATAGACGAACGAAATGCGAAGTTTGTGGCTTTTACAATCCCCAATTTATTAATTTTAGTTACACTCCCCACTCCAATTCCAAATGCCAAAGCATTCATTAGTAACCATTGGTTTGCTCGTTCTCTTTGAAGCGCCGACAACAATTTTGAGTCTCGAATGACAATTCCATCAATCTTCCAA
>JAKAKU010000119.1 GCA_021824385.1 bacterium
ATGGTTTTTAGTACATCCACGCTACGACCATTGCTCCAAGAAGTAATGAAACGAACGATCCACCAGCCATAATAAGGCTCTTGGTAAGCATCCATTGTTTTGGAGTGTTACTAAACAATATTCCCGAAACGTGTGCGGGAACAACAAATCCAAGCCACACGAGGAACGTTAGCATGGTGAGCGAGTAGCTTGGAAAGGTTGCATGCAGCACGACTAGCACAATAGACGTGACAATAGTCATTGCAATTTGTACTCCAAAAATCGGTCCCATCTCAGACATCATCTTTTGTTGAGTTTTTTTATCTAACTTATCAAAACCATGTATTTTTCCCCACAACTTCCCAAAGAGAGGAGTGTACCAAACTGCACCAGCAATAAACTGCGCAACGGTTGCGAGAGCTATTGTAAGGAGTGAAGTCATTGTCATGTATTATGATCCCAATTTTCCCAGAATTCTGCCAAGAAGCGACTCAGTAGAACTTACCACTTGGCCATTTTCAGCTGAAACAAATGCTTCAACATTGGTTTTGACTGGAATAATTCCCAAGAACTTATGAGTTTTCGTTCCTTTCATTTGGTACCCTAACACGCCATCTTGTTCTTTCAGCTCCACCAAATCCTGGGCGCTTCCGAGTCCGGTGGTCGTGTCTTCGCTTTTTAGGTCGTCAATAATGTGTGAAGCTTTCATATTGTCGATGGCTTCTTGCGGCAACGTAGTCACAACTTTTGAACCCGATGGCGTTGTTACTGTAAGTTCTTTGGTTGTAGGATTTACTGAAAGAGGGAAGGAAGACAGCGCACCTGCACGCTTATTCATAATTGCCAACTTTCCTGAGGAGGTGGAAATTCTCACATCGTGCTTTTCAAGCTCGGTATTCATTTCATCAACCGCATTGTGTTCGGCCTCAGCTTCAAGCTCTGTTTCATTCTTCTCGTTTTTTACTTTCGTCTGAATTTGTACCTTGTCCTCCTTTGTTTCAAATTTAACTCGAAGTTTACCTTCTTTGATATCAGTTCGTACCTTTCCAACACTGGCATGTGTTTCAACGTTTGGACGTGTTTCTGTTTTTACTTCAGAATGTTCCTGTTCAGTGCTCGTTGTTGGAGCGGGAGTGGAACTCCCCTCTGAGTGGCTTTCACCGGAGCCTCCAGAAGTTCCGCTTGATGAATCATCTCCACCATCTTTCGCATACGCCATACCTTCTACTTGTGATTTGCCGTCGTTGTATGTCCGTTTGACAGGAATAACTGTTGAAGAAAGCGCAATTGCGGCGAGAACTACCAATACCACTGGTATATAGGTAAATCCTTTATCGTTACTCATTACTTTACGTTAGAAAAAATAGATCATTTTGTCAAATTTGAAAATTTGCTGAAAGGTATATAATGAATGTATGAAAAAACATGGCAGTAGTGGAGGAGCGTTTTATGGAATTGGGATGATTGGGGTTTTTGTATACTACATGCAGCATGCCCACAATTTTTCAGAAGTTTTGGTGGGAATCATTAAGTCTCTAGTTTGGCCAGCATTCTTATCGTATCGTTTGTTTGAGTTTTTAAAAATGTAACCCATGAAAAAAATTATTCTTGCCACTTTTGTTGCTCTGCTCTTTATCACCCCTGTAAGTGTTTTTGCTCAAGCCAATTCATCGCCCAAGCAAAAAGTCGTAACAGTGGGAAAAGAACAGGTTATTGCGCAAGATTATTTTACTGCCGGTGATAGGGTTGTCGTCGATGGCACGATAAATGGTGATGCCTATATTGCAGGTGGACAGGTCGATATTAATGGAACCGTTACGGGCGATCTTTTGGTTGCAGGCGGACAGGTAACGGTGCGAGGATCAGTTCTTCAGAATATTCGTGCGGTTGGCGGAACTATTTTGATTGAAGGAACTGTCGGACGAAACGTAAGTATTGTTGGGGGATCTTTAACCCTTGATAAAAGCGCAAAAATAAATGGCAACGCTGCATTGGTAGGCGGAACTATTTCAATTCTTACTCCAGTCAAAATGCTCAATATTGCTGGTGGCGATGTGTCTCTTGAAAGCACCGTTTCTGGAAACGTTACGGGAGCTGTTGGAAATCTGCAAGTTTTTCCAGACGCACAGGTGAAAGGGAACCTTACCTATTGGAGCGATAAGCAAGCCGAGATTGCACAGGGAGCGAGTGTTTCAGGGACGGTGAACTTTAATCAAACTGACTTTAAGAATAAGTTTGATAACTCTCAGGAAAAAGCTCAAAAAGCAGCAAATGGCTTTGGAATGTTTATGAGACTCGTTTCGTTTACTTCAGCCCTTATTATTGGCCTTTTGCTTATACGATTTGTTCCAGTTTTTTCTTCAAAAACCGCAGAACTTGTTTCCACCAAGTTTTGGAAAACTATGTATTCCGGATTTGTCTTGGTAGTTGCAACGCCTGTATTAATCGTTCTCCTATTGGTAACACTGATTGGAATACCGTTCGCATTTTTTGTAGGGATTGCATATATGGCAGTTATTTACTTTTCAAAGTTCTTTGTAGCAATGGCGCTTGGGAGATACCTCTCTCAATCATGGAAATCGAATCTCAGTGATTCATGGCAGTTTGTCGTGGGTATAGCAATGTTCTCACTGCTTAGTATGCTTCCGGTGATAGGGTTTTTTGTGAAGTTGGTGTTTTTGTTTGCAGGCGTTGGTGCACTGTTTCTTACCAAGAAAGAATATTTCACTTCACTTCGCACTAAAAAAATAATTTGAAAACAAAGAAATACTCCGATTATCAAACGGAATCGAGAAAGACCTGGAGACTTATTAAGGTGGAAGGTGCCCTTGCATATCCAACACTAGGTCTGGTGAATGAAGCAGGGGAAGTTGCGGGAAAAGTTAAAAAAATATATCGAGATAAAAACGGAATCGTTTCAGAAGAAGATAGAGAGGCTTTGAAAGCAGAACTGGGCGACGTTTTGTGGTACTTTACTCAAATTTGTACCGAACTCGGACTTACTCTCGAAGAAGTTGCAGAAGCGAATCTGGAAAAACTCTTTTCTCGTCTTGAGAGAAACAAACTTGGAGGAGAAGGGGACAATCGGTAGAGACTACTGTGTTATCGGTTGGAGTGACCACGGCCAAATATCAATTTTTGTTACTTCTTTTTCGTCAGTACATGTTTGTATTGATGTTTTCGTCTCTGAATTAAATCGTACGGTGTCATCCGGCGAAATTCGATATTGTATATGCACATCTCTTGTAACTGGGGCTGTGCACTGTGGTCCATTAGGAACTCGTAATTGAGCATACGCTTCTGCTTGGGGTGACAAAAGAAGAACTGAATGCTCAGGGGTTGATTGTGGAAGACTCGTAACATTTTTTGGATGATCTTGAACGTTTACCTCTATTACACTGTCTGCTTGAATTTGACAGTCAACCGCTGCATTATTTTTAATACGTAATTTTATATACATTGATCCGGCAGCCCCCTCAGAATCGATAGAAGTTGTCACATTTTTAGCAAAGCAAAAGGGTGTTGTAGAAGGTGTGATTGAAATTGTTGGTGTTTGAGTTGCGAGCGGTTTAGGTATATCGGTCGAATATTTTCGCAGAGAAGCATAGACTGCTGCAGAAGTTCCAAGAATTACGATAATGACAACAAAAATAATCTTTTTCATTTTCCGTCGTGAGCTGCCTGTAAATCGGCAACAATAAGCTTTTTCATTTTGAGCATCGCATCCATCACCGCTTTTGACTTTTTAGGGTCGGAGTCGCTCACAAGCTCCATAAACTGCTTTGGAATAATCTGCCATGAAAGTCCATACTTATCTGTGCACCATCCACATTGTTCGCTTTCTGGATCAGCCGATAACTTCTCCCAGTACCGATCAACTTCCTCTTGGTTTTCGCAACTTACAAACATTGAAATCGCGGGAGTAAATTTGTATTGAGGACCACCATTGAGTGCCATGAAATCTTGGCCGTCGAGGGTAAAATTAACCATCATTGGACTTGTCATAGTTACTCTGGAGTTAGGAAAGAGTGAAACATAGTACTTCGCGGCTTCCTCTGCGTCTTTTTCAAACCATAAAAATGGCGTTATCGTTTTCATTGAATTAAGTATATCGGAGTTGTGTTACAATTTCAGTATGAAATCACCGGTTGTTCACTTTGAAATGCCAGCTAAAGACAAAGCTCGTGTAGCTAAATTTTACACAAATGCGTTTGGATGGAATATGGTGCAGTCGGGGGCAGAGATGGGAAATTATTTAGTGGCACAAACGGCTGAAACTGATGAAAATAACATGGTTAAGACACCGGGAACCATTAATGGGGGATTTTTTGACTATGCCGACAAACCTGGTTTTACTGAACCTCATATCGTACTCTCAGTAGAGAATTTGGAAGAAAGTATCGAGGCGGTAAAAAAAGAAGGGGGCACCATAGATGGTGAACCGATGGACATTCCTCATGTAGGAAAATATGTAAGCATTATTGACACAGAAGGAAATCGTGTTGGAATTCTTCAACCGTCAAGGTAATTTAAACATGATCGTTTACGTCTGATTCCGCTTCTGTTTTTGTTTTGTGAATTGTTTTGTCACGGTGGTGAGGAGGAGCATAGACGGTATACAGCTTCAGGGGGTTTTTATTTGAAGTGTTTATAAGATTATGTTTGGTTCCTGCTGGAACGATAATAGAAAACCCGTCAGAAACCGTGTGTTCCTCGCCATTCATAACAATTTTGCCTTCGCCAGACTCAACTCGTATAAATTGATCGACTATTTCGTGAATCTCTTCACCAATATCTTCATTGGGAAGTAAACTCATCACTACCAGCTGTTCATGTTGTCCCGTAAAAAGCACTTCTCTAAAGTTGGTATTCTTCAGAGACCGTTCTTCAACGTTTCCAATATATCCAGTCATATGTTCATTATACCCCTTCATTCAAAGTCTCACCCCAGTCATCAAGTTGTTTTAATACTTTGCCAAGCGATTGACCGTTTTTGGTGATCGAATATTCAACCTTAGGGGGAATAACAGCATACACTTTCCGACTTACGAGTGAGTCGTTCTCGAGTTCTCGGAGGGATTGCGCAAGCATTTTTTGGGTAATACCCGAAATGCGTTTTTCAAGCTCACTAAATCGAAGTGTTTGCTCAGACAAATGCCATAGAATTACGAGTTTCCATTTGCCTCCAATTACCTTGAGTGTTTTATCTAAATGACAGGTACTTATCTCAGATTTCAATTGAGAGAGGTCTTTACTTACTTTTTCCATAGTTGGTTATTTTTTAGTGGGTACTTGTGACAATCACAGTACGGGAATAGTATATACCTAATATGAAATTCAGTGAATTACCAAATAACGAGGTTGTCGAAAAGACTTCAAAAGCACTTATCAACCACAACTATAACGTTGTCATCGTTAACACCAAGGAAGAAGCTCTTACTGAAATAAAAAAAGCGATTCCAGAAGGAGCCTCCGTCATGAATGGTTCCTCAGTTACCTTAGAGCAAATTGGTTTTGTAGAATATTTAAAAGAAGGTAAACACTCATGGAACAACTTGCATGCGGCAATTGTGGCAGAAAAGGATCCGGAGAAACAAATGGAGCTTCGAGAAAAAGCGCAACTTTCTGACTATTACGTGGGGAGTGTACACGCACTTACCGAGAATGGAGAGTATGTGGTGGCAAGCAATACTGGAAGTCAACTTCCGCATTTGGTTTATACCTCAAAGAACTTGATTTTGGTGGTAAGTACTAAAAAAATAGTATCTAGCGTAGAAGAGGGTATGAAGCGACTTTCCGAATACGTTGTGCCACTTGAGGACAAGCATATGCAAGAAAAATATGGCACGGGAACACAATTGAACAAAGTCCTCATCGTAAATGGTGAAAGTAGCTTTAGTAAACGTAATATAAGCTTCATTTTAATTCAAGAAGATCTCGGATTTTAACTATTTTTAGTCGCGCTTGTTGACTCATGCTACAATTGAGCCATGTACCAGATAAAAAAGAAAGACGGAACGACTGAACGCTTTGACCGATTCAAAATGCTTACGGGCGCTATGCGCGCTGGAGCTTCTCCTGATGAAGCTGAAAAGGCTGTACAAAAGGTAGAGAGTTATGTTATGTTTGGAGCACCAAAGGGTGGAGCAGAAAAGTCTAAAGTGCGAGATACTTTTGTGAAAGCCTTGGGGCAAGAGAATCCGACCGCGGCACGCATATACGGAGTCTTTGAGAAAAAATAAATATTCATGTTAAATCTAAATTCAATTATGATTGGGTCGGAGAACGCTACTTTGTTGGCTTCATTTTATGAAAAAGTCTTTGATAGAAAACCAGACATGGTAGAAGGAGACTTCAGAGGATGGAGTGTCGGAAATACGTTTATTGCAGTAGGTGCGCATTCAGATGTGCAAGGGAAGGCAAAAGAGCCTTCACGTATACTTTTTAATTTTGAAACAGCAGAAGTTAAAGAGGAATTTGAGC
>JAKAKU010000036.1 GCA_021824385.1 bacterium
GAGTCGCTCCTCTAATTTTTCACGATCAAAATCAGATTCAGTGTCTTTAATTTGTGACTTAATCATAGCGACCCGTGCTTCAATTTCCTTTTTAGTGCCCTTTCCACCAATAATTCGAGCAGCATCCTTACTTGCCCAAACTTTGTCAGCCTGACCAAGATCGGATACTTCAATGTTTTCAAATGTGCGTCCGGTGTCTTCTGAAATAACGGTGCCACCAGTGAGGGTTGCAATATCAGCAAGAAGTTCTTTACGTCTATCTCCAAATCCAGGAGCTTTAATGGCGAGAACATTAAACGTCCCCTTAAGCTTATTTACAACAAGTGTTGCAAGTGCTTCACCATCAATATCGTCGGCAATAATAACCAAGGTTTTACTTACTTTAATAAATTTCTCAAGGAATGGAAGAAGCTCTTGAATAGAACTAATCTTTTTGTCTGTTAAAAGAATGTATGGATTTTCACTCTCTGCTTCCATCTTGTCGGGGTTCGTTACAAAATATGGTGAAGAGTATCCTCTATCAAATTCCATTCCATCTTTGTATTCAATTTCAATTTCCAATCCCTTTCCTTCTTCAACGGTTACTACACCATCTCGTCCAACTTTTTCCAACGCTTCTGCAATTTTTCTTCCAATGGTTTCATCGCCGGCTGACACCATGGCAACCTGTTCAATCTCTGCATTCGTTTTAATTGGTTTTGCGTTCTTTTTAAGCTCAGCAATAACTGCCGCGACTGCTCGTTCAATTCCCTTTTTGATAATCATAGGATTTGCACCAGCTGTTACGTTTCGCATTCCGTTTTTACTCATTACTGAAGCGAGAAGTGTAGACGTTGTAGTTCCATCTCCGGCTGCATCGTTTGTTTTTGAACTAACTTCTTTCACCATTTGTGCACCCATATTTTCAAACGGGTCTGCAAGCTCAATTTCTTTCGCTACGGTGACTCCATCATGAACGACCATAGGAGAGCCCCACTTTTTATCAATACCAACATTACGGCCTTTGGGACCGAGTGTTGTGACCACTGCACGACTCACGGCTTCGATACCGTTTAATAAACTCTTTCGTGCTTCGTCTCCGTACTGTATTTGTTTTGCCATAATATTGAATTTAGTTAATAATTGCTAAAACATCCTCGAACTTTATAAACATGTATTCCTGTCCTTCATACTTTACTTCGTTTCCACCCCATTTTTTGTATATTACCGAGTCTCCTACTTTTACTGGAGATGTCTTTTTTGCGCCATGATCAGTTATTTCATCTGAGCCAATAGCAACAACAGTACCACGCTGTGGTTTGTCGCCGGCGTTATCGGGCAAATAAATTCCTGAAGCAGTTTTCGTTTCTTTTGCAGCGGGTTCAATAATAATGTATCCGGCTGCTGGGGTGAGTGACAATTTCTTTGATGCCATATGTTTATGAGACAAGAATATTTATAGCTGACGAATTAGCATTCGTCAAGTAGCATTGCTAACTTGTGATTGCTATTTTAAAAAGAGATGCAAAGTTTTGTCAAGAGTTTTTTGTATAAAAAAAAGGAGCACTATGTGCTCCAAAATGCGTATTTCAGAAAACTAACGCTTGTTGTTTCTCTTTGACCGACCAACGGATGTGTACGTCTTCAAACTGAATGACACCCTCTCTCGTACTGATATTTGACTGCTCTAAGATTCGCGTTATGAGCAAAATCAGCTTCTCGCAGTTGAATTTTGGCAAACCGCACTGGGTGTCCTGCCAAACAAAACCGCGACTTACACCATAATCAAATGTGTCATCCCACGTTTCATCTGCCATTTGCAGGCAAACTCGTACGTACGTGGCCGAGTCCTTGAACTCGTTGAATGACAAATCGGTAAGGGACAGCTCTTTTTTGATGGCTTCCCAATCAAAACGAACTGTTGCTAAAGAAGGAAACTTCAATGTAGATACTCGTCGGACCGGCATCGGTAAGCTCCTTTTATTTAAATTTTCTTAGTACAAAGAAATTATATGAAGACTTAAGGAAGAATGCAAATTAAATGCAGCCATTTGCATGCACACTCAAACCCAACTATACTTTAAGGTTCACGAAATGAATGACACTAACATTATTTTAACCCTTACGATTGGGCTTTCTATCATTACGGCGAGCAAGTATTTGCTGTATATCTTAACAAGTCCTTTTTATCGATTAAACAAATCCAAATACCTTAAAAAATCAAAGGAGCTCACTACTAAGCAAATTGAAGACCGAATTAAAATTTCCGTTGTTATCCCCGCTTGGAACGAAGAAGTGGGCGTTGTTGACACCGTAAAATCGGTGCTCGCCAGTAACTACAACAACTTAGAGGTGATTGTTGTTGATGACGGATCAACAGACAGTACCTTCAAAAAAGTTGACCAGTTTTATAAAAATGAACGGCAGTTGTATCTGACCCCAGGAAAAGAGTTGAAGTACTTCACGAAACAAAATGGTGGTAAAGGCAGCGCGTTAAATTTTGGCATACATCAGTCGAGTGGAAATATTGTGGTCACTATGGACGCCGATACTGTTTTTGAAAAAGATGCGTTAAGCGTAGTAGCTCGATTTTTTGTAGATAAGCGGGTTGACGCCGCAGTTGGAAATGTGAAAGTCGCAAACGCGAAATCAATTATCGGTATTATTCAACAAATTGAATACACCGTCGGGTTTTATTTTAAACGGGTTCACTCCGTATTTAATAGTGAATACATCATTGGCGGAGCTTTTGGAGCATTCAGGAGAGATATCTTTGACAAACATGGATTTTTTGATGAGCACAACAAAACGGAAGACATTGAACTGTCTACCAGACTGCAGGCAGAAGGTGCCACCATTGTATTTATGGAAGACGCCATTGCATATACCGAAGGCCCGTCCAATGTAAAAGACTTGGCAAAGCAGCGTTTGAGATGGAAAAAAGGAAGACTTGATACTTTTATTAAGCATAGAGGGTTGTTTTTTAGCAGACAAAAAATACACAGCAAATTCCTAACGCATTATTTACTGCCGATCACCCTATTCTATGAGATAGAACTCCTTATAGAGCCACTCCTAACACTTTTTGGGGTCTATTATATTTACACCACTCATGATTTTAGAGCACTCATATTGTGGATTTTGTTTACCGGAGGTATTAATGCATTCGCCTTTTTGTTTGGATCGAGAAAAAACAGTAAAGTGGCCTTTGCCTTTTTGCCATTATATTTTCTACTGTCATATGTATTAACGGCAATCGAAGTGTATGCCATGTATATGTCTCTGAAGCTCCTCTTTTCAAAGAAAGACGTTACCTGGCAAAAGTGGAATAGAAAAGGTGTTGGAGTAATCTCATAACGCTCGCTCATGCCTCAACGATGCCTTTTTTCTTCAATTCTTTCATAACCACCTCTCCCCAATCAAACGGGTGGAAGTATGCATAGTGGATGGTTA
The DNA here is from genome assembly GCA_021824385.1 of bacterium. GTDB lineage: Bacteria > Patescibacteriota > Microgenomatia > UBA8517 > UBA8517 > UBA5941. The sequence goes on from JAKAKU010000036.1 coordinate 3,433, forward strand.
CTTTCTCTCGCGTTATCTTGCCATGCATATACATTCTCTGAAGGACATAAAAAACGGTATTTAGAAAAACAAGAATACGTGAAGTACTCGATGAAGATTTTCTCAAAGTATTGGGAGATAGTGAGATAGCATCTGGCCAGTATCCATTGATCCAATCGTTTTTATTAATCCACTGTGAGTAAGTGTCCATTTTATTGTAGAGAGGCACTACCTGCGCGATTTCATGAGCCGTATATGCATTTTGTGGCATGTCTGGCATTGTTAATGCATTTTGATCAATCCACAAATTTAAACAAATTTTGTTTCGCTCGTTTTTGTTTTGTGCTCTTCTCAATGAAAAGTGATTGAGGGAAAGTAATACGAGTGAAAAAAATCGTGATATCCACAGTGTGTTTTTTTGGGTGATTATAAATAAATCAATATCACTTTGAGGCTTGGCGTTGTTCATAGCCAAGGACCCCGATATTCCCACAAATAAAATAAAGGGGATTTTTGAAAGATACCCGGCTGCTCTCTTTGCGACAGCCCTTTTGAAGTCTAAATCTTCTTTTTCAATAGAAGAAGTTCCCACACGAAACACGGCTTTTTGTATCAGCAATTTATTTCTCACAAACAATTTGTGTCCAGCCCTCCACTTCTTTAGTTCGGGAGAAGAAAGACTGTACCTAAATATTGAGTGATATGCCCGTGCAATATATTCCTGTTCTGTCACAAGAGTATCGTACTACTTTACGGGAGCTGGAGCTTGAGCAAGACCGTAATCGACTAGGACCTGAAGAACACCATTGGCTGCAGTCGTTAATGCATTCTTGCTGTTCCCACCACTCGTATTGTTTACCATGTTTATTGCATCTTCAAAATATTTGGCCATTCGACTGTTAATACCCGTTTCTCCGTCAAATGTTCGTCCGTCCAAATACCAACTTTTTGCGTTTCCAGCGAGAGAAATAAATCCTCCTACTTTGGGGTCAGCCGTAATCGAGTCTCTCATATCAACGCGTGGAAATGGCTCACCAAAGGTTCGGAGCTTGACCGCGTTATCGTATAGTTTTTGGTACGATTCTTTTGTCGAAAGAAACTTCAGGAATTCCCACGCAGCGGGTTGTACCGCACTTTTACTTGAAACTGCGTTGGCCCAGTACGTTGCGTAGGTAATATCTGGCTCGTCAGGGGTATTCTTTGGTAATTGTGGAACGGGTAGAACTCTAAACTTCAAGGTGGGGCTCTGGGCTATTATGTCGTGGGCTCTCCAACTGGGAGCAATCATCATGGCAAGCTTTCCATTTGCAAACATAGTGGTCGAGTTTGGCAGAGTATCGTCCCACACCTTGTCTGTCTTGTAAAAAGCGGTGTAAAAATCGAGCGCGCCTTCAGCCAGTGAACCCGTTGGTGTTTCGAGCTTGGCTCCATTTTGAAGGATCAGTAGTGCAAGGGTTTCTTGCCAATGGTCGACGTTTGAAGTGGTACCCATGGCAACTCCCGCCTGTTGAATAATTCCCTGTTGGTTTTTAATGGTGAGAGAAATGGCAGTATTTCGCAAATCATTCCACGTGGTCGGAACCGTCTTTCCGTAGGTTCCAAAAATATCATCGTTTACAAAGAGTCCCAATCCATCATATTCAGTCGGAATTCCTACAATACTCGTTCCCAACGTTAAGTCTCGAGACATGACCGGATAAAATGTTTGCTGAAACTCTTGAGGAGAAAACACTGAAGTTGGCATTGGTGAAAGACTCGTTCTAAACATGGGCACCCAGCTATTGTGAATAGTCATAATGTCTGGCCCTTGTCCTCCAGCAATAGCATTCGATAACCGTTCTCGATATTGATCTTTGGCAACCTGCACATACTTAACCGTTACTCCTTTATGAGAAGCCTGATACTCATCAATGAGCGGTTGGATAGTTTTTGGATCCTCCCAAACTCCCCACCAGGTGATTGTGGTTGCTTTCGTTCCAAGTCCACCAGTAATTTTTGGTAAGACAAACTTTGCGAAGGAAAATATACCAAGGATAAGAAAAACAAGAATAAGAACAAAAACAATCGGCCCTTTTGGAATCTTGGATCCGCTTTTTGGCGTTACAATACCCGGCTCATGTAGGGAAGATGGAGGAGTAAGGGTTGAAGGTTGTGTAAGCGGTGCTGCCGTACTTGGCACGGGTGACGGCTCAGGGGCTGGCAATGTCGTAGTATCCGTTGAAGGAGCGGGGGCAACTGGACTTGGGGCAGGGGTACTCGAAGGGATCGGCTGAGGAGCCGGTGGAATATCCATAGCAGAACTACTAAAGCCAGCAGTTGAAGGCGTATCGGTTGTTGCTTGGTTTTCTTTTGGGTCAGTCGGGTTCATAGGTTATTGTTTTGGCAAATTTTGCTATTATATGCCCAGTATGGCGAAACACGAGAAATTTATCAAGTTACACAAAATGGCGTTTTTGAGCCTTCTTTTTGTGGTAACAGTTATCACTATTCCACCACTGATTGGTACCTCGTTTATTGTAAGTTATTATGAACGAATATATCCACAGGTATTTGTAAATGGCGTGAATATCGGCGGTTTTACGAGGGCGCAGGCACAAACAGTCCTCCAACAATCAACAATCCTCCCCGACCAATTACAAATAACGATACATAGTAGTACGGGAACAAAAACAATTCCCCTCAAAACTCAAAGCATTGGAGCCCAATTTGGCATTCAAAACGCTGTTGAATCGGCATATGAAGTCGGCCGGCAAGGGAATGTAGTAGCAGATGCGCTATCAATTGTTCGTGCTCTCAAACACACAACAGCAGTCCCTCTCCAGATTGAATTTAGTGAACCTGCATTTACCATAGCTATGAATTCGCTCTCAGAGGGATTAGGAAATCCCCCCTCCTATGCCCGTTTTGTTCTTAAAAACGCACAAGT
>JAKAKU010000108.1 GCA_021824385.1 bacterium
AGTTGGAATGAGACACAACTTCCAACCCTATCAACTTCTTGGGTGGTTGCAACAGAAAGCTTGAAGCTCAAACCATTTACCGGTGTTGGAGCAGGCAACTATTTGAGTGCATTTTCTCGATTTATTCCCATTTCTTATAATGCAACACCACAGTGGAGCACTCGTTTTTCGAATGCAAGTAACTTCTACTTAACTGCAATTGCTGAGACCGGACTCCTCGGATTAGCATCGCTTGTAGTGCTTATGATTGCTTTTTATAAAACTTCAAAAAAATCTATTTCGGAAGGAATGGTCTTTGAGTACGCTCCAGCAATACTCATGATTGTGTCACTTGCACTGTTCCCTGGAACACCTGTCCTTGTAGTATTGTTCTTTATAACTCTTGCCCTTTCTGGAAGAACACATATTGTTCATATGTTCACACCTGCACATGAAGCCGCTGATGCATCTACTGAAGGAAAATTTGCTACATTTGCCACCGCAATTCCCCTTATTTTAATCAGTGTCTTTGCGCTTTTCTTAGTCGGCCGTGAAGTAAAAGCAGAAGTTTTGTACCAGAAGGCATTGAATGCGGTAAGTGCACAAGATGGAAAGCTTGCATACGACACACTTCAAAGTGCAATCAATACCAGTCCATACAACGACAGAATGCATCTAACGTATTCTCAGCTTAATTTGCTGTTGGCCAATTCACTTACTCAAAAGAAGACATTGTCTGATGATGAAAAGAATACGATTTCACAGCTCGTACAACAGGCAGTTCGTGAAGGAAGAGCCGCGGTTGCCCTCAACATTGATCGATCAGGAAATTGGGTAAATCTGGGAAGTATTTATAGAGCCGTTATTCCACTCGCAAAAGGTGCCGACCAATTTGCATTACAAACCTATTCGCAAGCAATAGTTCTCGACCCGATTAATCCAAATGTGCGTGTAGCATTAGGTGGAGTGTATTACGGGCTCAAGAGGTATGAGGAGGCAATCGATGTCTTTAGACTTGCCACTTCTGCAAAACCCGATTTTGCAAATGCTCACTACAATTTAGCAATTGCGTACCGAGATAATGGACAATATGACAAATCTTTAGCTGAACTTACCGGAGTTCTTTCACTTGTACAAAAAGATTCAGCTGATTACCAAGCAGTACAGAAAGAAATTGAAAACGTGAAGAGTAAGGCTCCTCAAAAGGCTCCTGCACCGGTGCAAACAGACAATCTCACGCCTCCGACAAAGATTGAGGAGAACAAGAAATTGCAAGAAAAGATTGCACTTCCAAATGAAGCAACACCAACAGCAGTAGTTTCACCTACTCCGGTGGAAAATAATGCTCCTGAAGCATCCCCATTACCATAAAATACTTTTATTAAGTATCCATTTAGGTAGAAAATTCCCATTAGAAACTAATCGTGTGAATGATACTCAGGTGAGACGAAGATTCCTAATGCTGTAACCGATGTAGACCGACCGATATAATTCACGGAAATACTTTGTGGACCGTGGCGGAATCGAACCGCCGTTTCTGCAATGCGAATGCAGTGTATTACCTCTGTACGAACGGCCCTTCTGTTACCCCCGATTATACCAAATGAAGTTATCTGAGTACTGAAAGTGGACTTATCCTTGTTGCGCCTTTGTACACTTCAAAATGCAAGTGAGTTCCTGTTGAGCGGCCAGTAGATCCCATTTGACCAATCGCAGACCCACGGGTAACGGTTTGACCAACCACCACATACAACTTCTGCATATGCCCATACCGAGTACGATACCCATTGCCATGATCAATCATTACCATGTTTCCGTAGCCAGTATTATCCCAACCAGATGCAATAACCTTTCCGCTGTCGGCAGCCAATACCTGAGGTGATGCAGGGTTCGCAATATCGACTCCCGGATGATACCAATAGAACTTCTGTGTAATCACTCCTTGTGTTGGCCACACAAATGAACCTGAAGCCACCACGGTTCCCGCATCAGGGGTAATTTGCTTGACACGAGCGACTGGAGACCATGGAATTTCGTCTTGCTTCACACCATCGGGAACAATAACGAGTTGTCCAATTGCCAAATCAAACGTTTCATCGTTTACAAAGGTGTTAAAAGGAAAATCAACGATCGCCTGTTTGTTGGCGTCATATTTTTTGGCAATCGAATCAAGCGTGTCTCCTTTTTGCACTTTGTGAGAAACTCCCGTGACAGGCAGAATTTGTAGAACCTGGCCATCTTTAATAGAATCTTTGGAAGCTAAATTGTTTTGCCAGCGAATGGTGTCTGTTGAGATATCAAACTTTTGAGCGATTGTGCTTACCGTGTCGCCAGACTGCACCGTATAGTCAATAATAGAATCTCGATACTGCTGCTGAGAAAAATCGGTTGAAATACTGGTGTCTTCTGTTGAAGCAGATAAAACCTGAGAAGGACTTGGAACATCCCATGGGTTCACTCCTTGGGCTTCGAGTTGCTTAACAAGAACTGGCGCAACCATTATTCCAAGAGCGGTGATACCAGCCATACTTGAATGTACAAAGCGTGTGGCATGCTTCCCTCTTTGTTTGTAAAGCCTGCTCACAAACATTCCTTTCCCTGTTTCAAATCGGACAAACTGAGTGTGGAGTACTTTGGTAACAAAAATAAAAAGTTCTCGAAGAAATTGTGAAAAGTCTATGAAGAAGGGACGTGCCTCACGGAAAAATGATTTCATGGTAGCAAACCACAGGATAACAAAGTATTAGACGGTTTTCAAACTGGTGAGGAATGACTTATTGTCGTCTGTCTTTTGCAGTTTCGTGAGTAGCATTTCGGTTCTCTCATCATCACTCATCATATCAAGCATACGTCTGAGAGTGAGAATTTGTTGCATGGTGTCTTTTCCGTATAAAAGCTCTTCTTGTCGTGTCCCAGAGCGCGTAACATTGATTGCGGGGAAAACACGCCGCTCAGCAAGTCGTCGATCTAAATGAAGTTCCATGTTACCAGTTCCTTTGAATTCCTCATACACAAGGTCATCCATACGTGAGCCAGTATCAATCAAACAGGTTCCAATCATAGTAAGAGATCCGCCGTTTTCAATTTTTCGTGCTGCTCCAAAGAATTTCTTTGCAGGTTGTAAGGCCTCAGTATTAAATCCTCCACTGAGAGTTCTACCAGTGTTTGGAAGCGCCAAATTATATGCGCGTGCGAGTCTGGTGATCGAATCTAAAACAATTACGACATCTTTGCCTTCTTCTACAAGTCTTTTGGCACGATCAAGAGCAAGCTCGCCTGCTCGGGTTTGTTCATGAACATCATCATCAAAGTTACTTGCGGCAACTTGTCCTTTTCCACCGGTCATTTCCTTCAAGCTTCGCGCAATATCGGTTACTTCCTCAGGTCGCTCCCCAATAAGAACGGCCATAATTTGTACATCAGGATGATTTTTTGCAATTCCGGTAATAATGTCTTTAATAAGCCATGTTTTACCAGCCTTTGGAGGCGACACGATAAGCCCACGTTGTCCAAATCCAATTGGAGCAACCAAATCAATCATTCGAGTTGTGAGCGTATCTTTGTCTGTTTCAAGTTTAATTTGCTTATCAGGATAAATTGCGGTGAGGTTATCAAATTCAGGTCGTTCACGCATTTCAACGGCTTCATTTCCGTTTACGGTTTCCACTTTCAAAAGTCCCCAATACCGCTCATTATCTTTCGGGCGCCTCGCGAGTCCTCCAACGAGGTCTCCGTTTCGTAAATTAAATCGTCGAATTTGAGAAGCAGAAATATAAATATCTTTGTTTGAAGGACTAAAATTAGGGCGCACCAAACCAGAGCCTTCGTTTGCAATGTCTAAAACTCCTTCAACTTGTTCTGTTGGGAGTGTTGCATCGGGAATGACTCGGTTATCAACGACGAGCGGTTGTGATTCTTGATAAGAAGAATTGTCTGACTGTGAACTGTATTGTTGTGACATAGTGTCGTGTCTGTCGGTAATACCTCATCTTTCATTTTCATAACAGGAGCTTCGGGCAACTAAAGCTGAATGAAAAAAGTATTACAGAAGTAACTGTATTGTATATAAAGGCTGTAAGGAAGTCAAACTCTGAAAAAAATAAAGAGCCAACGGGTGTTGGCTCTTAAAAAAACTGAAAGACCTACGCGGCATCATCGGCTACATAGTTCGCCGCGAAGTCGTGGAAGCTAAGGTTCCAGTCCTCATCAATGGCGAAGATAACCCACTGTTCCTCCGGTGGTCGATTCGGATTCCTCATTTGGAGAGAAACATATTTCTCTCCACGGATCTGGCCACCCAGCGATACCATCACTGGTGGCGGCTCTGCAATCGGCAACTCAGGGTCATAAGTGTTTCCGTCGTATTGCGGCTCAGGAGCCTTCACCGAGACCGATATCAAAATGGCCAGCCATTCCAAGAAGTCTCCCCACCAGTAGGATGGGACCTCAATCGTAACTAACCCATCTGCGGGAAGGAAAGAATTCGAAAACATCGGGCCGTCAACAACACCTTTAACTGCCTTGCTGAGGCCGGGTGTTAACACATTTGCGGGTATCGTAATCTTGGTTGTTTGGTCCAAAATGCTTCTCCTTGAGATTAAATAGCTTGGAGACATTATATATTATAGGACTCAAAAAGTCAAATAGGATTCGCAAAAAGGAGGAGCCGTTTCCAACTGGTTCCCGGTGGATAGCAGGTTTGAAGAATAAGCTCTTCCCCATCTTGAGGAGACAGCCATGAAACGTCTGAAGCTTCCACAATTTTTTGGCCGGTCACTCGATATTGGTGTACTTTCCCCTCGTAGTAGAGCTCAATTGTTTCGCCATTCGGAATTTTCCCCAGATCATAAAAAATGGCATTATAAGCTGCAATATTTAGAATTGAGTTGGTAGAATGTGCAAACAAAAAGATACGCGTTCCTTCACCTGGAAGACCGGTCCCTTTGGCTTGAGCAACTCCCTGTGAAAGGGCATCTTTATACTCTGATTCATCAAATGCGTTTATATTGGGAATAACCACAGATTTTGATCGAAGAAACGGGATATATATTGAAAACTGCGATGACACCGCCGCTTCTGGTGATACTTCATCTGAGGCTTGCGCTATTTGAACAGAGGATGTTTGTACTTGGGGAGTTACACCGATTTGTGCAAATTGGCTTTGGGATATTGGACCAAACGAATAAATATAGAGCGCCATAACCATACTTGTAATACCAGCTCCAATCGTGCGAGTAACGTGCGAGCGTTTCGTTAATTTCCGTGGAGTAATAACAACACTACCATGAGTTTTGCCCATATCTTTGTGGTACAACGTACCAAAAGGCTTGGTGTCATTCGGTGTCGCGACGAGGTTTTTCATAGAGATAGAGTCCATACATTCCAAGTCCAGCGAGGAAAATGCTCACCCAGAGCTCTGCTCCTGTTTTTGGAAGCGTCGTTTTAGTTGCAGAGGGCTTTGCAGAAGCCGTAGCAATAGGAGAAGAATTCAGCCGTGAAACCGGTGTAGCAGTTGGCGCAATAGTAGGAGCAGGACTTGGTGAGCTAAAATTTGGATTTCCTGCTTTATATAAGTTACATGAGTTTTCGTTTTGTTTTACTCGAACAGCACAAGAGAGATTCTGGTTTGGAGCATAATAAAGGACTTGTCCACAACCGCTCGGAGGATTGGCACAAAATGAGTCATTTCGGGTGTCACTCAGCGTTGCATTCGTATCTTTCAAGTCACAAATGCCATCTTTATTTGTGTCCCCGTTTGGACAATTGTATGTCTCACAGCGAACAATCGATGCTCCATCAGTGCACTGAGACCAATAAGATGTTGATTGCGCGCTCACGCTCCCCACTGAAAGCGAGGCCAATACTATTGTTGATGCGAACAAAAAGAGTTTTTTCATTTCGTGCAGTTACCGTGATTAACTATTTGTCTGGCAGATGTGTGCCAAAATTGAAGAATTGAATAGGATAACCTATATATGATGAGAAGTCAAGCTTATGTGGTGTACCAAACAACCTATAAATCGAGACGTGTCAAAAAAAAGATCCGGTATGAGATGTTCTCATACCGGAAACAACTGAAATGATTATTTCTGATACCCCTCGATACGACTGTCGGGAATATCAGCATGGCGAGTTTTGTTGTCGGTCTTCACGACAACTCTCGTATACCCTTGCGAGGGAACGACATCGGCAACTGGATGCCAACCGGTGAACAACATTCCACTCTCTGCAAGGGCTGCACCCGTTTCTGGGTGTAGATATGATACAAAAC
>JAKAKU010000026.1 GCA_021824385.1 bacterium
AGTTCTTCTCTCACTCCGAGAGTTATACCCCAATGCAACACTCTTTACTTCTGTATATGATCCTGAGGGTGCGCCATGGGCTCATGAGTTTAAAGATATTAAAACATCATTTCTTCAACGAGTTTCATTTGCTCGCAAAAACCATGAGTATTTTGCCCTTCTTATGCCGATTGCCTTTGAAACGTTTGACTTTTCTCAGTTTGACTTAGTTATTTCGGTAACCAGTGAAGCCGCGAAAGGAATTATTACTGGGCCGAATACGCTGCACATTTGTTATTGTCTAACTCCCACACGATATTTATGGAGTGGCAAAAAAACGTATTTTGATGTGCAGTTCAAGGAGCTTTTGAGCCGGCCTGCCTTAGCATATTTGCGTCGCTGGGATATTGCTGCGAGTAAAAGAGCAGACAAAATGGTTGGTATTTCTACTGTGGTACAAAAGCGTATCAAGAAATATTACGGTCGAGAATCGAACATTATTTTCCCGCCCGTTACTGTTGAACGTTTTGTCGAGAATTCCCCCGTCAAAAAAAATTATTATTTACTCGTCTCACGGCTGGTAAAGTATAAAAAAGTAGACCTGGCTGTTCGGGCTTTTAACAGCCTAAACAAAAAGCTGATTATTGTAGGGAAGGGGAGAGAAGAGAAGCATTTAAAACGAATTGCCCATAAAAACATTACCTTCTTGCCAGAAGTAAATGATATCGAACTTTCAAAACTTTATGCTGAGGCGCGTGCGCTTGTTTTCCCTCAAGTAGAAGATTTTGGATTAGTGGCTGTCGAGGCAATGGCATCAGGAACACCAGTTATTGCATACAAAAAAGGCGGTGCGCTCGACACCGTACAAGAAGGTATAACGGGAGTTTTCTTTAATAAACAGACAGTGGAGAGTTTAATAAATACGGTAAAGGGTTTTGATGCTACCCAGTTTAGTCCAAAAATTCTCAGAAAGTCTGCACAAAAGTTTTCAAAACAGCGTTTTTTGACTGAGTTTGCTACAATGCTTAGACAACCATGAAAATAATCATTTTTTGCGGAGGGTATGGAACTCGTATGTGGCCGGCGAGTCGGAAGAGTTATCCAAAACAATTCTTCCCGATTATTGGTGGAAAGTCTTTTTTTGAGCACACACTTCACCGTTTTGAAAAAGCATATAGTCCTTCAGACATTATTATTTCAACTGAGAAAACATATGCACATTTTATAGACGAACTTGCACCTGAAATTCCGAAAGAAAATATTATTATTGAGCCTGAACGAAGAGATAACTTAGCAGCAATTGCCTTGGTTACGGCCATCTGCGCCAAAAGATTTCCCAATGAAGTCGTGTTTTTTAGTTGGTCAGATCATTTGGTCAAAAAAGAATCAGAATTTTTAAAATATGTTTCACTCGCGGGAGAGTACGCATTGAATACTGGTACACCCGTTTCAATCAACGAATATCCCACATTCCCCAATATATATGATGGGTGGCTTAAGTATGGCGGAAAGGTAGATGACTTTAAGGGTCAGCATTTGTACCAAATTGAAAAATTTATCGAAAAACCAAATCTTCAAACTGCAAAACGTTTGTTTAAATCCGATGGATACCTCATTCACACCGGTTACGGAGCATGGAGACTGGATCGTTTGTCGGGCTACTTCAAGACGTACGCTACTGAAAGTTATAATTATGCAGAAACTATAGCCGATGTTTGGGGAACAGAATCATACGAGGAAGTCTTAAAAGAATGCTACGCTAAAATCGAAAAGAATTCGATCGATTACGGACTTTTTGAAAAAATACCCGCCAACGAACGTTTGACGCTCGCTGTAGATACAGGTTGGCAAGACGTCGGTACGTGGCAGCTTATGTTTGAGTCTCTTGCAACAGACCCGGAACAAAACCTTATCGAGGGAGAAGGGAAAGCTACCTTTTTAGACGCAAATGGGAATTTAGTTGTTTCCCCTAAGGGCAAAATGATTTCTGTCATTGGTCTTTCAAATATGGCAATCATCGATACGCCTACTGGACTGTTGGTGAGCCCACTCGAGAACACCTCTCGAGTAAAAGAATTGTTTGCTATACTAGAAAAGGATAATCCAGATTTCGTAAATTGATGGATCATCGTGTAGAATAAAATACTACGTAGGAAGTATCTACGAGTTAGAATAAAATTCATGGAGAAAAACCACGAAATCCCTCAGATAAAGCCGGCCTCGGTTCTTGATCCAGTAGTCCGAGACATTCCCGAAATTCATCCTGCTAACAAAGCTATTCCTATGCAAAGACAGTCAACTAATACCAGAAGTACAAAAAAACGAACTTTCCCAAAGAGAGTATTCTTAGTAGTGGCCGTTGTTTTGGGGGTTGTAGCCATTCTCGCGGCCATTGCGGCGATACCAGTATATGGCGTTTACAAAGAGGGGAAAGTGTTGGCCGCAAAAGCACAGGACTTAAAAGCTTCAGTTGCAACAAATGACATTAGTGTTGTAAAAGCACAACTTCAGTCGTTTGAAACTGAACTCTCAGTATTTCAAAAGAAATACCAGACGATTGCGTTTTTGAAACCGGTTCCTATTGTGGGAGCGTACGTTCGTGACGGTGAAAATGGAGTTCAAGCTGGAATTTATGGAATAAATGCAGGGAAGATTATGCTTGAAACTGTTGAACCATACGCAGATATCATTGGATTTAAAGGTGCTGCAAGTAAAACAGCCACCAGTGGTGCAGAAAATGCGAATAATCGCCTTGAATTTTTAATTAATACCATTAAGAGTGTAACTCCAAAGATTGATGAAATTTCCAAAAATGCAGCTTTGGCTGAAAAATCACTCGAACAAATAGATCCAACCAAATACCCTACGGAGTTTAGAGGCGTAAAGGTACGCGAACAACTCACAAAGCTTTTAGAAATGGCCAAAGAGGGAACTTCGCTTTTAGCACAGAGTAAGCCTATTGTGCAGCAAGCACCATATCTCTTGGGGGTTGATGAACCACGACGTTATTTACTTATCTTCCAGAACGACAGTGAGCTTCGTCCGACTGGCGGATTTTTGAGTGCTTACTCAATTATTGACATAAGCAAAGGAAAGTTTCATTCTGTTTCCTCTAACGATATTTACGGGTTAGACGACAAATATAAGCCATCGATACAGGCTCCCCAAATTTTTCCCGACTATTTAGCTGGTATTTATGTGGCCAATAATAAGTTCAGATTACGAGACATGAATTGGTCTCCAGACTTTAAAACAAGCATGGAGATGTTTTTGCCAGAAGCTGCCAAAGCCGGTTTGAGTGGGTTTGATGGCGTCATTATGGTTGATACAAAAGTCTTAAGAAACATATTGCAAGTAATTGGACGAGTCGGTGTACCCGGCTTTGGAAACTTTGGTACTCAGACTGATGCTCGCTGCAATTGCCCAGAATTTATCTATGTGTTGCAGGACTACACCAGCGTAGAAGGACCTGTTGTGTGGAGTCAAAATGAACCAGGGAAAATTGTCTTTGCCCCGGCCAACTATGGTAAAAATCGAAAAGACATTTTGGGAGTACTTATGAATTCAGTACTTTCAAACACACTTGGCCAATCAAAAGAAAAACTTCCAGCACTGTTCCAAGCGGCTTGGGATTCTGTTGCTGCTAAAGATGTTCAAATGTACATGTTTAACAAAGATGCTCAAGCTGCCCTCGAATCATTTAATTTAGCGGGAAGAGTTCAAGATTTCGACGGAGACTATTTGAATGTGAACAATGCCAATTTGGGAGGACGTAAGTCCAACCTCTATGTGAGTTATGAAACCGCTCAAACGTTCAAACGAAACTCTGATGGAACAGTTGAAAAGACAGTTGAGATTACGTACAAGAATCCACAAAAGTATGATGGCTGGTTGAATTCCGTTCTCCCTACATGGACTCGCGTGTATGTGCCAAAGGGAAGTACCTTAATAAAAGCAGACGGTTTTGAAACTCCCGGTGACACGACAGAAGATCTTGGAAAGACTGTTTTTTCCGGTGGCTTCAAACTTCGACCTGAAGGATTAAAGAAAATTACATTAACGTATAAGTTGCCTGGAAAGTATGGAAGTTCATTGAATCTACTTATGCAAAAACAACCAGGAGTTGAAGGACTCTACACAATCAGTGCAAACGGCCAGCATGAAGAGTTTAACTTGCTTGCTGATAAGAAAATGATTATTCGCCTCTAATGCATGGCAGTAGTTCTTCTATCCTTCATGGCATTGTAATTGCCACCAGTAATTTCGGCGAAGCTGATACGATTGTGACTATTTACACAAAAGAAAAGGGGAAGATTACGGCAATTGCAAAGGGAGCTCGGAAACTTACCAGTCGCAAACGTTCAGCACTTCTCACCTTTTGTAAAATCACCCTTTCTTGTGCGGAAACTTCAGGGCTTTGGATTATTCGAGAGGCCAAACTCGTCAATTCATTTGATGCTTTGCGAGAAAACCTCACCAAAGTTTCTCTGGCATATTTCTTTTGTGAAGTTACCAAAAAAATTACACCTGAACATACTCCTCAACCAGAAATTTATGATTTACTTTCAAAAGCGCTTGCGCGACTTGAACACACCCAAAAGCACAAATTTCTAAAAAATGCCTTTATTACTCGAATACTGGATTATTCAGGATTTACTGTTGACTCAACTATTGATCCCACAAAACTTCTCAATGAGGTTTTAGAGCGAGAACTCGGAAGTGTGCGTGTTGGTCGCGTGATACAATAATTACCATGCAAAAGATATTATGCCCACACTGTGGAAAAGAAGTAGAACTTTCTGAAGCATTTCGTCATGAAATGGAGACGCTTATTGCCAAGGAAACCGAAGAAAAGGTTCGAAAAGCAATGAAAGAAGAAGCTTCACTTGAGATTGAAGACCTCAAGAAATCTCTCCAAGAACAGTCACAAAAACTTGATGAAATGAGAAAGCAAGAACTCACTCTTCGTCAGAAATCTCGTGAGCTAGAAGAAAAAGAGAAAGAAATGGAACTGACGATGAGCAGGCGCATTGATGAAGAAAAACAAAAGATAACTGAGGAAGTTCTTAAAAAAGCAGATGAAATACATCGCTTAAAGGAGCTTGAAAAGGAAAAAGTAATTTCAGACTTGAAACAAGCTTTAACCGACGCACAAAGAAAAGCAAGCCAGGGGAGCCAGCAGCTTCAAGGAGAAGTACTCGAACTTGATCTTGAAGAAAACTTGCGAGCAAGTTTCCCTCAAGACACCATTGAAGGTATTGGAAAAGGTGTTCGCGGAGCGGACATTCGCCAAATTGTCCGGAGTCCTTTGGGTACATCTTGTGGTGTTATTTTGTGGGAAAGTAAACGCACAAAAGCATGGACTGACGACTGGCCAGCAAAACTCAAGGAAGACCTTAGATCTGAGAAAGCTGATATTCCGGTTATTATTACAACGACACTGCCTAAAGATGTGCCGTCTGGTTTGGGCTTGTATCAAGGCGTGTGGGTGGTGAAGTATGAATTGACACTCGCGCTGGCTCAACTTCTTCGTAAAAACATCCTGGATGTAGCACGACAGCGCGCAGTTTCCGCTCAAAAGGCAGACAAGGCGAGTCTTCTTTACGACTATGTAATGGGACATGAATTCAGGCAGCAAGTGGAGGCAATGGCGGAAGTTTACAGTGAGATGAAATCTCAAATTTCAAAAGAACGAATGGCTTTTGAAAAAATTTGGAAAGCACGTGACGCACAAATTACTCGAATGATGCTTTCAACAGCAAATATTTATGGCAGTATTCAAGGGCATGTGGGCGATGGCTTACCTGCCATTAAGGGTATGGATTTGGAGCTTTCAGAAGGGGAATAAGACATAAAAAAGGCGAGCATCAGAGCTCGCCCTTGTCTAACAATCGCCGGCTTAAAACATGTCCTTTTCGTAGATAGTCAGAGTAAATTCTTTCCCAACATCTGTTCGGGCTTCCATAAACCCTTCCGACTCCAATAGTACAATGGCATCAGCTAGTGTTTTTACCGACTTCATCTTTTGCTTGACGTCGGCTGGAACGCTTTCTGAACATTGGTGGCTAGACAGCTCGCCAGAGGCAATTCTCGTAGATGTTGTAAC
>JAKAKU010000041.1 GCA_021824385.1 bacterium
CAACATTTGTGGGTAGCGACAAAAAGCAGGCAGTTTTTGATGTCGGTGGAAAAAGTGAAGCAGTTGTGTCGGATGATCATTTTCGAGAAGCAAAAGATCTCATAAAATCGCTCACTCCAGGCGAAAAAGTCCATGCAGTAGTAATGGACCCAGAAACCAAAGAAGGTAAGATTTTGCTTTCTTTGCGACACGCAGCTCATGAAAAACTGTGGACTGAA
Organism: bacterium; assembly: GCA_021824385.1. Classification (GTDB taxonomy): domain Bacteria; phylum Patescibacteriota; class Microgenomatia; order UBA8517; family UBA8517; genus UBA5941. Next base: position 219 of record JAKAKU010000041.1, read on the forward strand.
CTCCAGAGACTCTTTGACAAAAATGAGCCTATTCTCGTAACCGGGCAAACCGTTACAGATAAAGGAATAACTGTCCTTGTGAGTGGACTTTCTGCATTTATTCCAACTACACAACTTGCTCCAGAACATGCGGATAATTTAAGTTCAACGGTTGGACTTTCCTTTAAAGTTCAAATTATTGAACTTGATCCAATCAAAAACAGAATTGTACTTTCGGAGCGCGCAATTAATGATGCCATCGACCAAAAGAAGCTCAAAGAACTGATGAAGCATGTTGAGTCAGGAAAGGTATACAAAGGAATTGTAACAACCGTTACTTCGTTTGGAGCATTTGTTCAAATTGAAATTGATGGCGTTCCCGTAGAAGGACTTGTTCATGTATCTGAGTTTGCTTGGGGGAAGACTGTTCATCCTGCCGACATGCTTTCTGAAGGTGATGAAGTGGAAGTTGTTGCAATTAACACAGAAAGTGGAAAGTTAGCGCTTTCAATGAAGCAAGCACAAGCAGATCCTTGGGAAACCGTTGCTGACAAATATCATGTCGAAGATCGACTCAAGGGAACAGTCGTTAAGCACAGCGATTTTGGAGTTTTTGTTGAGCTTGAACCAGGAATTGAAGGACTTATTCATATGACTAAGATTCCACCAAGCACCAAACTTACAACAGGACAGGAAGTAAATGTATATATTGAGGAAGTAAACACCAGAGACCACAAAATTAGTCTTGGACTTGTAATTACCACTTCTAAGCCGATTGGGTATAAGTAAACTTGCAGCTACTCTGTAAATAATTTAGTAAAATTATTTCGTCTTCGACGTAGGTAAACTTAATCTTCGTTGTAAGTAAACTTGCAGCTACGCTGTAAATAACCTTTCTTGACAGACACACATAACTTCTGTAATCTACTCAAACCTTTGATGATTTTTAAATGTTGACAGCCAATACATCGATACGATTTAATGAATACTAGGTTATGAATATTAGTAAAAGAAATAATGGATCGCTTCCAGTTGTTGCTTTAGCAGTGCTCGGTATTTTGGCAACAAGCGTTTTTGTACTTACTCACAAATTTAGTGCAGCTACAAATAATACCGCTGTTTTAGCTGAATCTTCAACTGAATTTACTATTTCAAACTCGAATGCAATTGCAAATCAAGACGGAAGTACTTTAACGCTCGGACCAACCAAAGCTTGGTATGGAAACGGGCAGAGTACTACGAGTTCTTATTTAGGTTTAAATTTTACTGGCGGCCAGATCCCTGCAGGTGCTCAAATTAAATCCGCAACTCTTGAAATGACAGCTGTCGGCGCATGGATTTCCGTTTCCACATCGATATCTGGTGATACTTCAGGCAAGGGCAATTTTTCGACAAGTAGTAAACCCTCCGATCGTTCTCTTACCTCGAGCACAAAAAACTATTCGGATGACGAAAAATGGGAAGCTGATTCGGTATATTCTTATGATGTAACAGGGCCAGTACAGGAGGCAGTAAATGCTAAAGGATCTCAAAACATTGGTCTTATTATAAAAGGTACTGGAGGACAGTGGGGAAGAAAAGAAATATATGGCAATCCTTCTACTGGAAAATCTCCAAAGCTCGTTATTGTATTTACAACAAGTAGCACTACTACACCGACCGCAAGCTCGACCCCTGTCGTGACACCCAGCCCAACACCTACCGTGAGAGCAACTGCAACAGCTACTGCGACTGCTTCTCCTATTACAACCCCAACAACAGCTCCTAGCGGAACGCCAGTGATGACAATGACAGGTATGCCATCAAGTGTTCCACAATCAGGAGGTTCAGGTGGTGGAACTTCAGCTATCTATGGTGCTGTTTCTGCGGATCTGTTAGGCACGTGTTCATCAACTGTTCACGATCGATATGTAGTTCGCGGACCTGATGGAATGCTTTACCGAACGTGGCATCCCCAAACAGTTCCTGTCGACGCGAACAATCCAAATGGAGCAAAGTGTACCTTTGCACACGAACACGGTGCAAATCCTGCGACAAGTAATATTTATCGAGGACCGGTACCCTTTGACTACGTGCCACGTATTGCAGGCATGGATGAACCACATGGAGGTTTCAAGTGTTTTGTTCAAAATAGAGGTATGACCAATGACGAAGGAGGATCTGCCCTACACGATTCGTATTTCTGTTTCCATATGGGTACAGGTGGCGCAGGAAGATTTACTACTCGTTTTCATTCATTTGACTTTCATATCTTAACGAGCGGTGGTGCTCGCATGGATTTAGTTGGATTGGCAGATGTTGGTAATGTTGGTACCATCTGCAATTCTCCTCGTGAAGAGCGAACAGTAATGGGACTTGGATGCAAAGTCGATTCTGCTTATGAAATTTGGCAAAGTACCTTTAATGTTTCAAATCAAGGAAATTCTGTTGCGACAGCAATTGCTATTTCAGCAGTTTTTGATCCAATTACAGTTATGGACCCGTCTGACTTAACAAAAGCAATACCTACATGGGATCCAATTACTGACACTCAAATATTTAAATTTAATGATGACCATTCTGGCTATAGAGGTTGTGACCGTGAATCGTATGTTGGACCTATGCAGTGGTCTAATAGGACTGGATCAGCTACCTATTACACTGACGTATATGGTAATGTGGTTAATGGGGGACCGATAAAGCAAACAATATCACTGTCTGATACAAAAGATGCTGGTGCTCTTACTCAATTTGGAAGTCTCATTATGACATATAAAGGAGGAAATGACCCACAAAGTCAATTTAAATATCATCAGGCTTTTTGCGAACCAGGACTTGGTCTGAAGAATTAAAAATATGAAAACTACCTGCCCAACCAAAAATCAGCGAGGGAATATGATGTTGATTGTTTTATTTGTTATTGCTCTTATTGCAGTTATAGTTTTCTTCGTAGCACGTCAACAAAGTGCAAAAATGGTAACCGCACTGCCAACACTACCTCCCGTTTCAGACCGTACTAATCCGATTCCAACAAGCGGATATGCTCTTTCGGTTGGAGATGTAAATCCCGGAAATTCGTTAGTTGTTGACTTAGTTGAACTTTCACAATCAGCGTCTGTTGTCGTTGTTCTTGATTCTGCTAATCCTCAAACGATTGGGAAAAGTACCTTGCTAGCAGCTGGTAGTCATAACTCTGTAACAATCGCACTTTCTCCTGCAATTAAAGATGGAGATGTAGTTATTGTAAAACTGATGGATGCAAACGGAAAAACTATTGTGAATGCGAGCAATCTTCCTGTTCAAGTCAAGAAAAACGTGGGGAAGTTGATGACCCACTATTCAAACGAATATTAATTTTTTATCCCAAATCCTTCAGTAGCTTTACCTGATATACTCTTTTGATATGGCTAAAGTCCATTCCGTATATGTTTGCCAAAATTGTGGGTATTCGCAATCTAAGTGGGCCGGTAAATGTCCGAATTGTGATCAATGGGGAACACTTGTTGAAACACTTCCAGAGGACACAAAAAGTGGTCAGTCCCGAAACGCACACAGTGCTACTCCTGTTGTACTGTCGTCTCTTGCAAATCAGGCACTGACTCGCACTCAAACGGGTATCTCAGAACTTGATCGGGTTCTCGGAGGAGGACTCGTACTTGGACACGTAGTTTTATTGGCAGGTGAACCGGGAATAGGAAAATCTACGCTCCTTTTGCAGGTTGCTTCAAAGGCGAGTCGCTGTTTATATGTTGCCGGCGAGGAGTCTCCGGTTCAAATTAAGTTGCGGAGCGAACGCTTAAAACTAAAAACAGACACTATTGAAATTCTAGACGTTACCGATGTAGATGTCGTTATCGCTACCCTTGAAGATTTATCCACTTCAAAAAATCCACCAACATTGGTTGTTGTTGATTCAATTCAAACCATTTCAACAAAAGATTTGATGGGAATTCCCGGATCAGTCGGACAAGTGCGTGAATGTGCTCATAGGCTTACCCGTTTTGCAAAGAAGTATAGAATTCCAATCGTCTTGGTTGGACAAATTACCAAAGGTGGATCTGTTGCTGGCCCGGCAACCCTTGCGCATATGGTGGACACGGTCTGTTGGTTTGAAGGAGAAACAGAACGCGACCTTCGAGTTCTCCGTTCAATTAAAAATCGTTTTGGCGCAACTGATGAAATTGGGGTATTCCGTATGCAAGAAGAAGGACTGGTAAGTGTTTCCGATATCGAGTCAGCCTTCTTAAACGCACATGAAGTGGCTCCGGGCTCAGTTGTTGCATCTATTCTCGAGGGTTCACGCCCGCTTTTAGTAGAAATTCAGTCGCTTGTAGTTCCCACAAAGATGCCAATTCCTCGTCGTGTTGCATCGGGCGTTGATCCTAAGCGAGTTGACGTTATATTGGCAGTTCTCACAAAACATGTCCGTCTGCCCCTGTATGATCACGACGTATTTGTAAATGTTGTTGGAGGAATTAGTGTTAAAGAGCCGGGAGCTGATCTTGCAATTGCTCTTTCTCTCGCAAGTTCTGTTCTTGGTAAAGCACTTCCTGAAGGAAGCATTGCGATTGGGGAAGTGGGGCTTTTGGGTGAAATTAGGCCCGTTCTACGGGAGAATGAGCGAATGAAGCAAGCCAAACGGCAAGGATTGAAAATTGTGTACAGTCACAGTAACGCTTCAAACTTACAGCAGCTGGTTAAGAAAACATTCCATTAATTCTTGTTTAGCCTCAATTGACAAAAGCGATTGTGGATGATATAGTGTGCTACGCACAAAAAAGCATCACATATCGTCTGGTGAGTTAATCGACACACGATTAATGTACCGTAGCGAAGAGCGATGCCTTTCTGATTGATTTAAGACTATCCCGATTCCGGGGGCTTGTCAAGTAAAGCGCGGATCGGCTTTGGGGGCCGGAGGTTGGTGTGAAAGGGCAGGTCACACTACCTCCGTCTCGCGAGGCTGATTTTTTTTATAAACTGCGAATTTTACTACAGGCGAAAAAATATGGATATTTTATTACCCTCATACATTTTTGAAGCTCCGCCCTTTCCGGAGACATTTGTGATGGAAGAAGTAACGTCAATTGCTCCGATCGCTGAAAAAAAACAACGAACTTTCATCCAAAAAGCAGCATTAGTCCTTGCCGGTATTGGAATATCGTTTTTAGTAATTTCTTATGGCCCTTCACTCTATTACTATTTAAGAGGAAGTACAAACATTTCTACACTGCTTCGGGGTACAATTTCCGCTCATGATCTTCCGGCTGAGCGTAAATATAGTTATCAACCAGTCTTTGACAAAGATCTGCCGACTACAAATAGTATTTCTATCCCTTCAGCTCACATTAAAACCGAGATAGAGGAGTCGGTGAATGAAAATTATGAAGAAGCACTGAAAAATGGAGTATGGAGAGTCAATGACTTTGGAACTCCCTACAACCGTGAAGCTCCAACAATTATGGCAGCTCACCGGTTTGGATATTTAAATTGGAGTCTCGACTTTCGCCTGCATCACTCGTTTTATAATCTCCCTAAGGTACAAAAAGGGGACATTGTTGAGGTGGTTTGGAGACAGCGAAAATACACCTATGGTGTATACAAAAAAGAAGAATCAAAAGAAATTACTGACTATAACGCAGATCTTATTTTATACACCTGTGAAGATTTGACCTCTGATATGAGAGTAATCGTGTATGCTAAGCTTTTGGATATATGACCCTGTAGTTGTTGACATGCGGATGGGACTATGATATCCTTCCAAATCAACTGAATTACCTATATGAAGAAATTAATCTTATCCACAATTTTATTTTTCGGAGC
>JAKAKU010000132.1 GCA_021824385.1 bacterium
GTAAAAATCAAATAAAAGATTGGCTTATTGAAAAAGGTGTGTCTGAAGAACAAACAAATTATCATTTACGGGATTGGCTCATTAGCCGTCAGAGATATTGGGGTGCGCCGATTCCAATGATTTATTGCGAACATTGTGCAAAAAATGAAGATGGATATTTAATGATGCACGAGGGCAGTCTTCATAAGAATCACGACGACTGGCAGGCCGCCGGTTGGTACCCAGTAGATGAACAAAATCTCCCCGTGACTCTTCCAGAGGTTGCCGACTATAAACCGCGTGGTGAGGGAACTGGGCCACTTGCTGATCACCCTGAATTTTTTACAGTTACATGTCCTCATTGTGGCTCTGAGGCACGTCGAGAGACTGACGTGATGGATACGTTTATGGATAGCTCATGGTATTTCCTCAGATATCCATCTACTGACTCAGAAACGGCAGAAACAAAACCATTTGATCCAGAAGTAACCAAAAAATGGCTCCCTGTTCATTTTTATTTGGGTGGAGCAGAACACGCAGTGCTTCATCTTATGTATGCTCGGTTTGTCACACAGGTTTTATACGACTTAAATCACATTTCATTTGAAGAGCCATTTCCAAAGTTTTTTGCAAATGGACTTATGATTAAAGACGGGGCAAAAATGAGTAAATCAAGAGGAAATGTGGTAAATCCTGATAGTTACATTGAAAAGTTTGGGGCTGATACGTTACGGCTCTACCTTATGTTTATGGGACCAATGGATGGAAGCCCAGATTTTCGTGACACCGGAATTGAAGGTATGCAACGATTTGTTATGAAACTCTGGAACTTGTTTGATAAGGGACATGATGCACAGGGACATGTTTACGACTCAGTGATGCATAAAACCATTAAACGAGTAACAGAGGAAGTATCAGACTTTCGTTATAACACCGCAATTGCCGGTCTGATGGAATATGTAAATGCACTCAAAGAAAACGAGGCTGAAATTTCGCGAGAAAATCTTGTAGTATTGTGCCAGCTTCTTGCGCCGTTTGCTCCTCACCTAACAGAGGAAGTTTGGAGTGAGATATTTAAAAATGAGAAGAGTATTCACCTTTCAGAGTGGCCGAAATATGATGAGACCAAAATTATTGCAGAAAAGATTGTTGTTGCTGTGCAAATAAACGGAAAACTACGGGGGCAAGTTGAGGTTTCTAAAGAAGACATTGAAAAAGAGGACAGTGTTGTTTCAAAGGCGAAGAGTGATTCACAAATTGCGAAATGGTTGGAAAGCACAGAGATTAAAAAGACAATCTATGTAAAGGGTAAGATTGTAAATTTTGTGATATAAGATTACCTCTTCGTTACCAAGAAGACTACAAAAATAAGCCCTCCAATTCCGAGAACAGCGAGTATACCGGTCGTGAGGAATTTTGCGACTCCGGTTCGCGGTTGTGGGCTTGTTATTGGTGTTGGTGTTACCACGCTCGGATTTTCACCACTTATTGGATTGGGTGTTTGAACTGGTGTTGTTGCCGTTTCTTTCCCTTTTTCTTGAAGAATTGGAATTGCCTGAACTGAGCCTTGCATAACAATTGCACCAGTTGGAGCGTTTACATTGACTGCTTTTTCTTTTGTTACAAAAAGGGTTGTAAACTCTTGGTTTGTTTGAAATTCATTTTTTCCAATTCCTAAGTCACCAAGTCGAACAGCTTTTCCTCCTGACGCTGGGTTTGCCCACATTACGTAATAAAACACTTCATTTCCACCTGGATAGGTAATGTCGCGACATGACACCAAAACTTTGTAATTTTGGTTTTGCATAAGAACTGTTCCTGCCCAACACCGACCATCATCTCCAATGCGATTGGTAAGATTTACCTCGCCATCAAACGCAAAGATGGAACTTGCGGTAAGGGTAAACAAGGCTACAGAAAGGACTGAAGCTTTTAAAACCTTTTTCATATTCATAGGTAAAGTATACTCACTAGAACTGCATTTGTAAATTTCGATAAAAAATACGCTTGCCAAGTTCAACAACACCCAGATAGACAACAACAATTCCGAACAAAATGGCAACTGTTGCAAGCGGAAGTGGGCTCAAATTAAATAAGTGAGCAAAGGGAAGGTATGGGAGAATCCACCCAAAACTTACCACTACGAATGTAGAAATGAGCATAGGCACACTCGCTCGGCTTTGAATAAATGGAAGCTTTTTGGTGCGGATAATGTGAATAACTAAGGCTTGTGTTGCAAGTGACTCCATGAACCAACCAGTTTGAAAAGCGCCTGGAATGGTGTGAAACGCGTTGTACAAAACATAAAAGGTCACAAAGTCGAATAGGGAGCTAATGGGGCCAAAGATAAACATGAAGCGCCTGATAAACTGCATATTCCAACGTTTTGGCTCTCTCAAATATTCTTCATCAACATTGTCAGTTGGAATGGTTATTTGAGATAAATCATACAAAAAATTATTGAGGAGAATTTGAATAGGAAGCATCGGGAGAAATGGTAAAAAAAGTACTGCACCCAGTACTGAAAACATATTGCCAAAATTGCTTGAAAGTCCCATCATGATGTACTTCATCGTGTTCCCAAATATCGTACGGCCCTCTGTTACACCATCTTTTAGCTCGAGTAAGCTTTTGTGGGTGAGAATAAAATCAGCGGATTCTTTCGCCACATCGACGGCATTGTTTACAGATATCCCCACATCGGCCGCTTTAATTGAAGGAGCATCGTTAATTCCGTCACCCATATAGCCCACAACATTTCCATTCATCTTGAGTGCTTTTATAACACGCTCCTTTTCACTTGGAGAAAAACGAGCAAAAATAGTGGTGCTTTGGGCTTTTATCGCGAGTTCTCGATCGGACATGTTTGTAATTTCATGCCCCAGCAAAACTCCCTTAACGATAATGTCAGCGTCATGACATGCTTTTTCTGTTACGAGTTCGTTGTCACCGGTTACTACTTTCACTTCAATTCCAATTGCCTCTAAGGCATCGATTGCCTTATTTACGTTTGGTTTAACTGGGTCCATAAAGGCAGTGAAGCCAAGAAGGGTGAGGCTTTTTTCATCATCTTTCGAATACCGTTCTTTCGTACTCTTAAATGATTTTTGAGCAATGGCAAGTACTCGAAATCCCTGTTTACTTAACTCCTGATACTCGTTTATAGCTTTCTTTTTAAGTCCCTCAGTCATTTTTGTTTGTTTGTTGTTCTCGAGAATAAATGTACAGTCCTCAAATATGGCTTCTGGCGCGCCTTTGGAAATTAAGCAAGGCATGCCTTTCTCAGAAACAACAACACTCATCCGACGTCTCGAAAAATCAAAAGGAATTTCATCGAGTTTCTTTACATTGTCGAGAGACAATTTAGTAAAGCGTTTGATGGCATCATCGAGCGGATTGTTAATACCAGTTTGTAGTTTGCTATTAACATACGCCTTCGTAAGAACGATTTTTGAATCGCGCCCTTTGAAATCTACACATTTGACCAGTTCTATTTTGTCTTGAGTAATAGTTCCCGTTTTGTCGGTACATAAAATATTCATACTTCCAAAGGTGGGAATCGCGGTGAGTTTTTTGACGATCACACCCTTTTTGGCCATGAGAACTGCACCTTTGCTCATGGTCACTGTCATGATCATTGGTAAAAATTCCGGAGTGAGCCCTACTGCTACAGCAATCGCAAAGGTAAGTGACTCTAAAATGTCCTGTTTAATGAATGCATTAACGGCAAAAACGAAGAGCACAAAAACAAGAACAATTCTCAGAATAAAAAGGCTAAATCCCTTAATTCCTCGCGTGAAACTATTTGGGACTTCTTTTTGGTCGAGGTCGACTGCAATTTGTCCAAATTCAGTGTTCGCGCCAGTTGCAACAACAATTGCTTTTGCTGTCCCGGTAACCACACTGGTCCCTGAAAAAATCATGCTTTTGACTGATGCAATTCCCATATCTTTTGTGTTTTCTGTAGTTGTGGATTTTTCTACCGGAAAAGATTCACCAGTGAGTGCGGATTGGTTTACGAAGAAGTCTTTCGTTTCAATAATACGTGCGTCGGCCGGTATCAAATCTCCTGCGTTTAGTGACAAAATGTCACCCACGCAAATTTGGCTCGCGCGAATGTTTTTCTCCATACCGTCACGAATGACTGTCGAAATAAGTGCTACTTTTTCTTTGAGTTTCTCGGCTGAGTTACTTGCTTTGTGTTCCTGATAAAAGTTTAAACAAACGCTCAGTAAAATCATGGAGAGTACAATGATTCCATTTACTGTTTCCCCGAGGACAAAAGAAACAACAACAATGACTATTAAAATCAGAATAAGGGGGTTGGTGAAGTTGGTTAAAAATTCAATAACAATATGACGCTTGGCATGAGTAGAAATGGTGTTGTGTCCAAACTTGCGGAGGTGTTCTGTAGCTTGGTTTGCCGTAAGACCTCGAGTAGGAGTTACATGGAACTGTTCTAATACACTTTCAACTGGTTGATAGGCATAACTTTTTGAAGATTTCATAGTTGATTTCATGATATATGACTCACCCCAATTCATGCTAATCTAAATTGAGGGGTTATGCATATATCCCACCACTATATTAAACCTATTTTGTTTATAGGTGTTGGTGCGCTTCTTGTTTTAATTGCGATCTTCATGATTGGTAAGTCTCACATACTCTCTTCGAGTTCGGTGGAAATTATTGATAGCACTACGCAATCAAAACAAAATGAGATCCAAAAAACGTCGGAAACACAAATTGTAGTTGAGGTAGCCGGAGAGGTCGAAAAGCCGGGGGTGTATAGTTTGCCGCAAGGATCTCGTGTTCAAGATGCACTCCTTTTATCAGGTAAAATTCTTTCAACCGCAGATTCTGAAAGTATCGAAAAAACAATAAACAAAGCAGCAAAGCTCACTGATGGCCAGAAAATTTATATTCCTAAAAAAGGCGAACATACTCAGTCTGTATTGAGCATAAGTTCCACTACCAAACTCATTAATATAAATAGTGGTAGCCAAACTGAGTTAGAAAGTTTACCGGGAGTGGGGGCTGCCACTGCAGTAAAAATAATTGCTGGTAGACCATATCAAAACGTAAATGAACTAACGTCAAAAAAAATTATTGGAGTGAATCTCTATGAAAAAATAAAAGATTTAATAAGTTTGTATTAGGAGAAAATGAGGAAGGCATTTTTTATTTTGCTTATCTTTTTTGTTATTCTGCGGGTCTTGTTATCACTCCAATCCCCAAATAATGGGAAGCGTATACGAATAACAGGAACACTCACCACAGAGCCGAGAGAATATGGCACAAGCCTCTTACTAACACTGCACGGCTACAGTTTCTTTGTCCCACAGAATATTTATATTTTGTACGGATCAAAGATTGTCGTGGAAGGGCTTGTGAAAGATCACGATCTAACACAAGTAAAAATAATATCGATACATCCACCAACTTCGATCCTTTCCCATATAAGAAGTAAAATTTTGGAAAGTATTAACACAACATTTCCAGAGCCAATGAGTTCTCTTTTAGCAGGTGCCACCATCGGTGCACCTAATATTCCAAAGTCATTCCAGGACAAGCTCAGAAGTACAGGAACAAGCCATATTGTAGTTGCATCAGGTGGAAACCTTGCCATTTTAGCGGGGTTTTTGGAAATTTCTTTGTCAAAAATGGTAAAACGTAAAATATTCCTGCCTATTATCGCTTTGATACTCCTTATATATAGTGCCCTCACCGGATTTGGTGCGCCGATTGTGCGGGCGCTCATTATGTGGCTAGCGATTGTCGCTGTTCAATATACCGGCCGAGTAGTAAAGCTATCCACAATACTAGTTTTGACTATTTTGATAATGCTACTCTACAAACCGTTGTGGCTATTTGACGTAAGCTTTCAATTAAGTATTGGCGCAACAACAGGAATATTATTACTCGGCAAAAAACTTCAAAGGTATTTCAAAAAAACACCTTTGATC
>JAKAKU010000019.1 GCA_021824385.1 bacterium
ATCATATTTGGTAAAGCACGCATGAGTGAAATATCTTCAAGCATTTGGTGGGTTGCGCCGTCAGCTCCAACTGAAACGCCTACAAATAGTCCACCAATTTTAACGGGTACATCGTTTATACAAATCGTTGTACGAATTTGCTCCCAGGTGCGGCCAGGGTTAAACGCCGAGAATGAACAGATGAACGGAATTTTTCCATAGTTCGCCATGCCACTGGCAACGGTAACCATTGCCGCTTCTGCAACTCCACATTCAATAAACCGTTCAGGAAACTTTTCGGCAAATTTGGTGACTCGAGTTGATTCTTTCAGGTCAGCCGTCAATACAACAACTTTTTCATTCAACTCCCCTGCTTCAAAAACACCGTCTCCAAATCCATCACGAATCGGCGTTGAAATAATTTTTTTACTAAAAATGTGTTCTGAAAGGTTGAGTGATTTATTTAACATGTTAATAAGAATATTTTACAAAAAATCGGGACACGTTAACGTACCCAAATAATAAATACTCAAGATAAAAGCTCGCAGCAAAGGAAACCACTAAAAGAATAATAAAAACCACTTTTGTTCTCTTTGAAATCTTCTTTCGAAATATAAAAAGTACTAATAAAGCAAACGGTACCAAAAATCTGAATGCCCACAGCATTTTCAGGATATTTACTGTGGCAAACTGCTCTTGAAGAGTCAACGTTGGCGGCTCAGTAATAATCGGGGAAACCATGTTTTGTGCAAGTTGATTATTCATATACTAGTCAAGATTTTGAATTACATTACCAGGATATCGACGCATCGTGTCAGAAGCAGGGTTCATCGAGCCGTAAGTTTCTAAAAACCTATTCCAGGACGTAATATAGACAGGCTCACAGTTATGTAACAAGTTTCCATCCTTGCCGAAGTCGCAAATTCTTTTTAAGGGAAGGGGAACAAAGTAAAGAAACGCCAAAATGGCGGCAATGATTATCATCCAAACAGGTATAAACATGCTTATTTTTTTAGTTCTTTTAGCATAAAGCGATAAAATAATCGCAAAAACAGCTACCAAGAGAATCACATACATCGGTCCATATGTAATATTTCTTGACGGCCCCGGAGTGCTCCAAATTCCAATAGCGTTACCAGTTAGTTGATTTGGACTACCAGCTGGAGCACCCTGCAGCCACGGCTCTACTCCCATGGTAAGAAAGCTATTCATATGTCTTTAGTTCTTTTGTAAGGAGTTTTACCGCTTCTTTCGTTTGTGCATCATCCGGCACTTTCCCATGCCATTCAAATTTATTTTCCATAAAGTACACACCTTTCCCTGGAATTGTTTTTGCAATAATCACCGTGGGGCGTTGGTATTCACTTCTCGCACTCTCAACTGCTGAAAGTATCTGATTAAAATTATGCCCATCAATGGAAACAACATTCCAATTAAAGGCTTTGTATTTTTCCGATAGAGATTCCAAAGGCATGACGTTATGAGTAAAACCGTCAATTTGAATATTATTGCGATCAACAAACACAGTTAAGTTCCCCAGCTTGTATTTAGCTGCAAACATAACCGCCTCCCAATGGTTTCCTTCGTCGTGTTCACCATCACTCGTGATGCAATATGTTCGAAAGCGTTTGTTGTCCATGCGTGCGGCATACGCATACCCTGCTGCTTGTCCCAGTCCACTCCCCAAGGGTCCTGACGTGCTTTCGAGTGAAGGCATCCGTGTGCGTTCCGGGTGGCCTTGCAGGTCGGAACCAAACTGTCTTAAAGACTTAAGTTTAGAAATGGGAAAATATCCTGCGTGAGCCATTGCTGCATACCTCACTGGTACAATGTGGCCGTTACTTAAAAAGAGTCGGTCTCGGTCTTCCCATAATGGATTTTCTGGGTCGTGATGGAGAACATGAAAATAGAGTGCGGTAAAGATGTCTGCCATGCCCAATGGCCCCCCGCTATGGCCAGAGCCCGCATTGTTAAGCATTTTTAAAATATCAATACGAATCTCTAATGCTTTTTTAGGAAGCTCAAGGGGCGGCAGTTTAGGCATTTTGAGTACTTAAAGTTTATGTGCAAGCTCTTTTGCAGTCAGTCGCAATTTCTTTTCAAACTTTTCGATCGTGGGAAATACATCTTCTCGCTTTGTGACAATTTCAAACACAGACATTTCCTTTGAATCCAAAAGCATTCCTTTTTTCAGCGCATCAATAATGGGAATCCAAAACTCTCCAAACAAAATAAATGGTTTGTGATAGCCGTAGTAGAGTTTTGCCAAAACCCACGCTGTTCCAAGCTCACTAATGGTTCCCGTCCCTCCTCGAAACATAATAAAAATATCTGCGTGCTCCATCAGCTTAAACATCCGTTCAATATAATTGTGAGTTTTAATTTCAACGTCTGTAATGTTACCCACATAGCGTCCTTCAAAGCCTGTTGCATCTTTTGGGTAAAATGTTACCGAAAGGGTTTCTCCATTTGCAGCCTCTGCCCCTTTTGTTGAAGCGTCCATTACTCCAGGTCCTCCGCCATTTACAATAGTCATTCCATGTGAAGCTACAATTTTTGCCACTTCAAATGCATCGCGATATGTTTCACTTTCTGGCGCAACATCTGCATCGCCAAAAAACGCCACGTTCCGAAAGAGTGGTCGGGGACTAAAAAAAGCTGCTTCAGGATCTTTATGACTCATGATTCATTGTACCTTGAAATTGCTTTCTTCCAAGTTTCAATATTATCTGATAAGTTGCCTTGAAACAGTCTTCTCCCCACTGAAATCTCATCTGCTCCTGCCTTTTGGAGGGTCTCTTCATTTTCAAGTGTTACTCCTCCATCGTCACAAATTCGAAAGTGATAGTGTTTTTCTTCACGAATAAGACGTAAATCTTTTATTTTTTCAAGAGCGTTATGATCAAAAAGCTGCCCACCAAATCCAGCATTCACGCTCATCACAACAATCACGTCGAGACCCTCCAACACAGATTCGTCCAGAGCTTCAATACCGGTTGGTAAGTCAAGTGCGAGGCCACATAAAACATCTTCTGCTTTTACCAATTCACAGAATGCTCGTTGGTCTTCCATTAGCTCAATTTGGCCAATAATTCGATCGGCGTTCGCACGAGCTGCGCGTCGTACCCAATCAATAGGATTCTTAACCATCAGATGAAAATCTAGATTTATTCGATAAATTTCGTCTGAAAAATCATCTGGCGTCACAGTTTTATTATCCGCAAAACGAGAATCAATAATGTCGATATGCGCCCGCTCAGTAACCCCCTCACACAGAGTGAGCATGGCGTGTGCTTCATCAGCGTCTGAAGAAAGAATTGAAGGAATAATTTCCATAGTGAAACCAGTATATCAGGCTTTCTTTTGTCGAAGCTGTATCGCTTCCTGAATCTTTTTCATTTCTTCAGATGAATATTGTTCAAATGAACTAAGAGGAAATAATTCTTTTGCAATTTTAATACCAGGAATTTTGTAGGCTATTTGGGGAATCTGATCATTTTCAGAATGATATTCATATTTTGAGTCAGGCGCTTTTTTAAATTTCGAACGGTCAAGTACATACAAATACCCATCTGAAAAGCATTGGTCATAATTTGAATTTAAAATATTGAAGACTTGAGGGTCTGCCTTAAAAACAAATCTTCCATCACTAAAGTCCCAACCAACAGTATAGGAATGCAATTGGTCGGCAATATATGATCTAGAAAAAACAGTCTTAAAAAGAGCTTCTTCTAATCCGACTGACGCATACACTGCTTTTTTATTTCCAGATTCTTTGGCATGATCGGTTGCTTGACGAGCCTCAAGCTGTGGAAAAGGTTCAGTAGAGTTAGAACCATGAAAAACAACATCCCCTGCTTGAACATGGTGTAATGTTTCCAATATATCGTGTGTTGATTTTTGGGTGAGATCCTCAACTGTGTAGGTAACAAGACTATTTTCCAATTTGTCTTCCATCAATTTTTATGAAGCTTGGAATGTTGCCGTGATTGGGTCTGTCGGAGCCGTGTGCGTGTCGAGCGTTCTCCCCACACGTACAACTTGCTCCACAAGGCGGTTGGTATATCCCCATTCATTGTCGTACCACGCAAATACTTTAATCAGGTTTCCCCCTACTACTTGAGTAAGAGACAAGTCAACTATGGACGATTCAGTTCTCCCAATAATGTCACTGGAAACTAAGGGCTCGGTGGTAGCCGCCAAAATCCCTTTATACAGTGGGTTTTCCATAGCATCCACAAATGCTTGATTTACTTGATCGACCGTAACATTTTGTTTCAAAAGGAGGGTGAAATCGGTTAGGGATCCCGTAATAATTGGAACACGAATTGATTGGCCATCAAATAATCCTTTGAGTTCTGGAATGGTTTCAGTTGTGGCAATCGCGGCTCCTGTTGAGGTTGGAATCATGTTTTGAGCAGCAGCTCGGGCACGACGAAGATCTTTGTGAGAGCTATCTTGTAAAACTTGGTCATCGGTATATGCATGAATGGTTGTCATGAGTGCCTTCTCTATTCCAAATTTTGAATGGAGGACTGCAGCAACAGGGGCGATACAGTTGGTTGTGCAGGAGGCATTTGAAAGAACGGTATTTGTGCCTTGGTATTCATTTACACCAATCACATACGTGTTTACATTTGAACCCTTTCCCGGAGCAGAAATAACAACACGTTTTGCACCTCCTGTTGCATGTTTGGCCGCGTCTTCTGCCGTTACAAACTTTCCGGTTGACTCAATGATTACATCAGCTCCATATTTCCCCCACGGAAGCTTAGAGGGGTCACGTTGTGCAAGTACGGGAATTTTAATATCTGTACCAGAAACTTTTAGATACCCAATAAGTGGATCGTCATCAGTCGCATCTTTAGCAGCTCGTATTTCTTCAGGGATAATCTGTAACTCAAAAAGTCGGTATGTGGTGTCGTGGTTGACTAAGTGTGCCCAACCAGAGACCTCCATTGAACCTGAAGTATTAATCGCGGCAATTACAACATCCTCTTTGTGTTTCGTGAGCGCAATACGAAGTGCAAGTCTTCCAATTCTTCCAAAGCCATTAATTCCAACTTTTACCATATATTCACTATAAAGCGCTTTTCAAAAATTAACAACAAGTCAGAGCGTTAACGAACGGGAAATTTCTTAATAAGTAGAGCAGAAAGACACGAAAGGAAATAATACCAGACGATATTTACCAGAAATGATAAAAAGACGTTGCAGCTTAATGCGAACATGGCTCCAAAAAATGGGACGTATAGCGAATATGCAGCCCCTGGGCTGAAACCAAGGAGATAGTTGTCCTTTCTACAATATATACCGCCTGTAGGTAAGAGGCTCTTTGACGAAACAGGGCTATACCGAACAAGAGGGTTGCTTTCCCCATTGAGGAATAGAGCAGAAAAGCCAATCGCAGTAAACATAAGTAACAGAACCAGTTTCAATTTTGTCGGAGTAAAGAAGGTAATAATACTTTTCATACAAGAGCATCTATTCCAGGCAATGTTCCTTTTGCCACAAACTCCAAACTTGCTCCCCCCCCACAAGAAATCCAATCAAACGATTCTGAGAGTTTTAGGACATTAATTGCAGCCGTTGTATCTCCTCCGCCTGCAGCCTTCCATGCAACGCTTTTTGCAATTGCCTCAAATACCCGCTGTGTTCCCAGCCGGTGCCCTGGCTCTTCAAATTTCCCTACTGGGCCACTTACAAAAATAGTTTTTGCGCTCGCTATAATTTGTTCAAATTGTTCTATGCTGTGAATAGTTATGTCTTCTTTGTCAGCATTGAGTCGTGCAACTAACACCTTTGGATCTCCTTGCTCCTCTGGCATAAATTCAGGCAACCTGCCGGCAATAAGCACTTGATCTGCCATCTCCTTAAATTGAGTCAAAAAGGTTAGTTTGTCTTCTTTTAGTCCACTTATTACAAACAG
>JAKAKU010000053.1 GCA_021824385.1 bacterium
CAACTTGAGCAAAACGCAAATAAATTTCACGGAACAATACTAAAGCCAGTTTTTGTTCCGAAAAACGAGAATACAGAAGCAATTTAGGTAGGCACCACCCCCACGCCAAGGGGTTTTATTTCAAAATATATCTTCTAAAGAAGTAGACTAAGGCTCCACCTGAAACAAGCATCGTTATTGCACCAACAATGTCTTCAGTTTGTCTTACCTTTCGCTGATGCGTGAGCTGCGTTACACAATCTGCTTTTGTTTGACGAGCCGCTCCTTCATCTACGACGGGAGCTGTTTTACCTCCTTCAAGCGGAGCAGGCACTGGCATTGCATATGGCGGTTGGTCGCATTTTGTTTCCTCATATGAATCGAGCGGGTACTGATCAAAGGTGAGAAGCTTCACCGCAGTTCGGGTGCCTTGTGCAAACCCTACAATAAGAAGTATGACTCCAATAACAAACAAGAGATTGGTAAAAATTGCTTTGATCGTTTCTGGTTTCATAATTAAATATACCATATACTGACGACAGAATTTTGGTGACTAAGGAGACTTTTTTGTGGACCGTGCGAAAGCGATTGATATTCAAAATCGCATTGTATTAAAACGTGCACTGTTGGTGAGAATGAGAAAGTCTGTTCATGAAGGCGGTTTTGTCGTATTGTGTGATACCAAAGGGCTTTCAGAGGAACTTCCTTTTGTACCCGCCAACTACTGTAATATTTTAAAGCAGGCAATTGAGGATGCAGTTTCTGAAGTGAGTTGTTGGGCGCAAAGAGTGGGAAAAGAAATTTATATAGTTGTTCAAATTGTAAATTGATGGGCGCTCGTTGGTGGGCGCCCATATTCCTTTTAGCTGTACTGATTATAAAACCACGGCTGAGTTTTTTTGTAGTACTTCAAGTCAAGCTCAAGCTGGTGAAATGATAATTCAGTTATTTCGGGATTGAACTGAATATCTGCTTTTGCACACACCCGAGCCAATACTGCTGCTTCATTCGACAAGAGCGTCATTTCCGTGGCTTCACTTCCAAAGTAGTCTGCCTTTGCTCGAAAATATCGTGAAACGACGGCCACTCGATGGTTCGCAGAAAAGTGATAATAGGCAACTATCGGAAAAGCCCATGAAATCTGAACAAACATTTGATGTTGTTCTTCATTTGCGAAGTATCCAACTCCTTCACTGAGTCCCATCAATATTCGGTCGTAGAGTGCCTCTTGTGGCCCATTCCATGGTGCAAAATTGACTAACACCGACCTACTCGTCTTATCGTACATATCTAAGACATACTCTATGTCTTTACCACTTCTTATCCAATGACCATCAGACATGCCACACCTCTCTTTTATAGATACCTGATAGCCGAATAATATCAGGTATATACTATTTATCAAATCTACATCTTGGTTTTTGATCTCTTGACTTCGGTTTTTGTTTGGTTTATTTTAAAGTATGTCCACCCAAACAATATCCGAAGGAGCGGGATACTCTTCATTTAAAATTAGCGAGCCGGTATCGGTTATTTGTGAACATAATGCCCTCCCCGCTTTTGTCGTTCCTCAAAAAGTTATTTGGAAAAATCGAGAATATACGGTCAAAAAACTTGGGCTTCATCACGTCTTCCGTGAAGGGAAAACACTCTTTCATGTGTTTTCAGTGGCTACTGAAACACTTTTTATGCGGCTTGTCTTAAACACCGACACCTTGTTTTGGAAGCTTGAGGAAATCGGAGATGCAATTTAACTCAACTCCTCCAACGGTCATGCATATCGACCTGAATGCATGCTTTGCTTCAGTTGAACAACAAGCCAACCCCCTCCTGCGTGGTAAGCCCGTTGCGGTTGCTGCATACCCCACCGCAAATGGTTGTATTCTGGCCGCCTCGTATGAAGCCAAGCGCATGGGAGTTAAAACTGGCATGCGGGTGAAAGATGGAAAACTCTTTTGCCCAAAGATGATAGTCTTGGGGCCCGACCCCCATAAATATCGCCATGTTCACCGCGCTTTTAGGAAGCTTTTGAAAAACTACACTTGGGACTTTGTTCCAAAATCCATCGACGAATTTGTGCTTCACTTTGAGAAAACACTCCCTATGCACAACAAAACCATGATGGAGCTGGGAGCTGAAATTAAGGCGCGTATAAAAACTGATATTGGTGACGCTCTTACCGTGTCAGTCGGTATTGGCCCCAACCGTTTTTTGGCAAAAACTGGCGCAAATCTTACGAAGCCCGATGGCCTCGACACGATTGACGTCACCAATTACGAACAAATTTTTAAAAAAATGGCACTCACTGACTTAACGGGAATTAAGGAACGAAATGCCGCTCGTCTCAATTCTTTGGGTATTTTTACGGTGTGGGATTTTTATGAAGCTCCCGTGTGGAAGCTCAAAGCCGCGTTTGAAAGTGTAAATGGCTATTATTGGCATATGCGTTTGCATGGCTATGAAATTGATCGGGTGGAATTTGGTCGGAGAAGTTATGGCAATAGTTATGCACTCCCCAAACCGTTTGTGAGTGTCTCCGATTTGTCTCCCCTTCTTTCAAAATTGGTTACCAAAATGAGTGCGCGCGTGCGCAAGGCCAATCTCGCTGCACGAGGAATTCATTTGTCTATTTGGTATCGCGATGGAGCGGTGTATCACCGAGGATATAAAACAGAGCGGGACTTACGGAGCACCTCTGACTTTTACGAAGCGGCAATGGTTGTTCTCAAAGAGTCTCCCAAAAAGCCGGTCAGAAATTTAGCCGTGTCTTCTTTTAATTTGCGCCCATTCTCCCCCATTCAAGGAGAACTTTTTTGTGACCTTACCAAAACACTGTCCCTGACCGCCGCGTGTGACAATCTCAATACTCGATATGGAAGCTACACCATTACTCCGGCACGCGTGCTCCCTGCAAAACAAAACATTCCCGATCGTATTGCATTTGGAAATGTAAAAGAGTTAGAAGAAATGATGCAAAACTAAATTTGTTTTGAAAGTTTTGTTTCTTCCTCAACAAGCTCCGCTATCACTTGTAACCCTTCTTCCCAAAAGCTCTTTTTTGAAATATCTACGCCTACTTTTTTTAGCAAGTTAACCGGGTAGTCACTGTCGCCTGCTTTAAGAAGTTCTATATATTTGGGAGTAAAGTCGGCGGGATTTTTTTGATAAAGCTTATACAAGGAAAGCGCCAAGAGTTCGCCAAAAGCATAGGCGTATACATAGCCCGGGGTATGTATAAAATGAGGAATATAGCTCCACCAGCCTTTGTAGTTGTCGGTTAATGTTACACTCTTCCCAAACATGGCACGCTGTGTTGTTATCCAGGCGTCACTGATGTCTTCGTAGGTAAGCTCTCCTTCTCTCCGCTTGGTGTGCACGATGTCTTCAAAACAGTGCATTGATATTTGTCGAAAAACGGTTGCAATCATGCTGTCGATTTTTTGGGTGAGAAGGGTAAGTTTTTCTTTGGGATTTGTAAGCTTATTCATAAGCTCATGGAATACAATCATCTCACCGAAAGTTGAAGCCATTTCTTGTGTGACGAGGGGCATGTGAAGGCCATAATCTCCTTGTGTTTTGCCAGCCAAATATTGGTGCAGACCATGTCCGAGCTCGTGGGCAAGCGTCATCACATCATCGGGCCGCTTCATATAGTTTGTGAGAATATACGGATGGGCCGCGGAAACAGTTGACGCACAAAAAGCTCCTCCACGTTTGTTTGGCAAAAGCGCGGCATGAATGTAATTTTCCTCAAAAAATCCGTCAATAACATCGCCCGCTTCAGCACTAAACTGACGATATGCATTTCTGACGAGTTGGGAGCCTTCGCTCCATGGTATTTCTGATGGTTTTGTAAATACGAGTGGCGCATATCGATCATATTCATAGAGCGTCTCGAGTTTTAATAATTTCTTTTTGAGTCTGTAATGTTTGGAAACAATATCGTAACGCGCAGTAACGCTTGTTACGAGGCTTGAAACAATATCATCTGAGACTTTGTTCGCAAGGTTACGACTTGTGAGCCAATTTTTGTATCCACGCCGTTTGTCTTCCATCATTTTGTCTGCGACCAATGTATTAAAAATATGACTAAGCTCCATTTTGCGACCAAACAGTGTTTTGGTAACCGACTCCGCACTCTGCTTACGTACGTGTCGTTTATCGTTTGAAACTAAACTCAAAATTTCTGACTGGGTAAGACTCTTGCCTTTGTATTCATATTGAAGTGTTGACGTAAGTTGTGTAAAAAGCCTACTCCAACTGCTTGACCCAGTTATGTCTTTTTCCAAAATCACTTCCTCAATATCTTCTTTGAGTGTATAAGGCGCAAATTGGCGTTTATACGATAAATAATGTGCATACACTGGGTTGTTAATTTGTTGCAAAATAGTTTGTGCCTTTTTTTCAGAAAGCCCTTTCCATTCAATTCCAAAAAACAACATGCTTTTTGAGATCTCTGCTTCCCACTCAACTATTTTTTGCTGCAAAATACCGTACTCAGGCTTTATGGTATCTGTCGTTGCGAGAAGCATTGCAAATGATGCAACTTTGCCGGCCTTTTCATTTAGTTTTTGCAGTATATCGAGCAGTTTTTCGATTTCGTTAGCTGACAAACTTGCGATTCTCCCTTTATATTTCTTTTGAAGAGCCGTGTATTTTTTGCTGAGTTCCACTATATCGGTTGCGATTTGGGGATCGGAATCTGAAGCATAAAAGCGAGTCAAATCCCAAACTGGTAACGATTCTTTTTTCACTGAGGAATTGTACTGTGGATAATATCGGCAAGCAAGTTGCGGCCCATCATAGAACCTGGAATTTCAATTCCCATATATGAAAGTATGGTAGGAGCTACATCGGCCAAGATTCCTGATGTCAGTACTTCAGGGTGTTGCCGAAAGCTTTCCGAGATTGCGATAAATGGCACCGGATTACTACTGTGTTCAGTCGAAACGGCGCCTGTTTTTGGGTTAATCATTTCCTCAGCGTTGCCATGATCGGCGGTAATGATCATGAGTCCTCCGCGCGCAAGGACAAACGACGAGAGTTTTCCCACACATTCGTCGAGCGTTTCAACGGCCTTTATTGCGGCCGCTAAATTTCCGGTGTGTCCTACCATATCAGCGTTGGCAAAATTCATAACGACAAACGAATAATCATTTTGGTGACTGAGTTTCTCTATAACGGCGGCAGTTAATTCGCGGGCACTCATTTCTGGTTTCAAATCATACGTGGGAACTTTTGGTGAGGGAACAATCAATCGGTCTTCTCCCGGAAATGGTAATTCTTGTTGCCCGTTAAAATAAAATGTCACGAAGCGCTCTTTCTCACTTTCCGATGCATGAAGCTGGCGGAGTCCCTCAACAGAAATTGCTCGCCCCAAGGGCATCGTAATTTGTTCAGGAGGAAAGAGTGGGTGCACTCCTGAAGCGGTAAGCGGTTTTTCGTATTCAGTCATGGTTGCAAAGTATAAATCGGTAAGCAGTGTTCCGCGTTCGAAACCAATGGTTGGTGTTTTAGGGTCTGCCGTGTGCTTTTTTTCATACTTAATCGTATAGGGGTCAAAATCCATTTGTGTGCCAATATTAGGGAGCATAAAGGCACGAGTGAGTTGTCGTGGTCTGTCGATTCTAAAATTAAAAAATATAACTGCATCGTTGCTTTTGATTTGTGCAATCGGTGTGCCATCGGGTTTTGAAATCAAGGAAGGCTCAATAAATTCATCAGTTTGTCCTCGAGAATATGAATCATCAATTATTTCTTTCACTGTTTTGTATAAGTGTCCTTCTCCGCGAGTTAATGCATAATATGCGCGCCCTGTT
>JAKAKU010000040.1 GCA_021824385.1 bacterium
AAGATCGCTTTATCCCCTCAGGCGACCTCTGCCTTCTCTGTAAAAAGAAAAACGGCGAGATCAATACAAAGCCTTTGACCGATAAAGAGTTAGGCATACCGGAGAAGTTTAGGGATGAGATACAAGTAAATGATCTATTCTAGATATGAAACAAACTAAGACCCATAAACAAATCATCCTCGATTATCTTCAGTCGCTATGGATGTTGAACCCCGATAACCCGTTCATTGAAGGCTTTAAGCTTCAGGGCAAAGAATTAAACGGATTCTGGTCCAGCGCGAAGGCGGATACAAGGCTCAGAGAATTGTATAAGGAAGGAAAGGTACTGAGGACTTACCGGGACGGCTATGCGTGTTATGCCTATATCCCATCCGATTACGAAGTTCAAATCGTCCAGGAAAGAGAAAAAGTCGCACAGCAGAGAATGGTTAAAGCGTTATTCTAGTATGACTAAAGAAGATATCTTAAAAAAATTTGAAGGTTTCACCGATGGCGTACGTGTTCTTATTCTTGTACAACGGAATAAAGAAGGAGGAAATAATCGCCGCGATAAAGGATCAATAAAGCGAAAGGTGTCAAAAAATAAAGAAGAATTTGCTGAAATACTCTCTGAATTCCTTGAGATTAAAAATAGCTCTGATATTCCGCTACGTATTTATTCTTCAGTGAATCCTCGCAATATCGAGAAAGCAATCCGGCTTTTCAAATTTGAACAGCTCGAAGCTGATTTCTATGATATTGAAAATAAGCACAATTTTTATTACGACATAAGAAACAGATGGGTTGGTGTTGTTGCTAGTCCTAAAGCAAAATCAGGTACTTTATTTCTTATTGATATTGACCACACCGTGAATAGAGCGAATGTTGATTCAGTAAAAGAAGCTCTTGAAACACGGGGAATTAAAATTGTTCTCGATTATAAGACAAAGAATGGCAACCATATTATCACCGAACCATTCAATCCTCAGCTTGTCGAAAGCCTAAAACTTGAAATTAAAACTGATGGGATGCTTTTATTAGATTTCTAAATATGTTCAACAAAGAATCTTACCGAGAGCAAAAGATAGCCCAATACCGAAAAGACAAAGCTGATCGTGATGCTATGCGGCCGAAGTTAGAAGAAATAAAAAGACGGCAGGAGGCGAACTGCCCTTGTAAAGGAAAAGGATGCTCAAGCCCGGTTCACTGGCCGTAAAAACTTATCCCCTTTTAACACATTTGGACATTTCAGCAGTTTAGAGTATAGTTATAGTAGTGAAATAGATAGAGTGCAAGCGTATCAATCATATTTTATCGCTTTTGACACTACTTGACATTTCACGCCGATGGGAGTATACTTAGTGGGTAAGGATGAGTTGAGCCATTTAATCTAATTATACGGCTCGTAACCATTCTTTACCGATTAGTTGTTCGTTCATAATTCAAAAAGTCCCGAAGCTCGTCTTCGTAAAGCGTTTATCGGCAGCGTATAAATAACCGAATTAAAATTAACTTAGAATCTCTTTACTGGGGCTGTACGAGTAATCATCAAATAAAAACGGAGTTCTGTCTAAGTTTCTCCGCCCACCGATGATGAAATGTCGGCTCTGGTAAAGAGATAAAAATACATTAAAAAATATGAAATTAAAACAAAATACAAAAGAATTGATTGATGCAATCGCCGGAACTATTTTCCTTGTAATGGCTGTCTATACATTCGCGATGCTGTTCTATGTAATCGGATAAATAATTAAAAAAAGCATTGAAAAATGCTGGATATAAAGTAGTAAAGAACTAATATGGAAAAAAAAATTGTTAAAGATATTGAAATTTTGAAATTGACAGTTGAAGAATTGTTGAAAACAGTTAATACACAAGGTGAGTTAAACAAAGAAAATATAGAATTTCATAGATTAATAATTGAAACACTATCTGAAAAAAATATGAAAACATTACTTCTTGAGTTCCTGACCGCAGTAAGTATCTTCGCCTTCGGATGGCTGATGCTCGTAGTATTAACTGTTCACTAAATATGCGACAAATCAAATTCAGAGCGTTGGATAAGAAAAACAATGTTATGAATAATGGCGGATTCCTAGTAAATGCGATTACTGGAATGGCTACGAACGATGTGGGGATGATTCCTGAGTTTGTACTTATGCAGTTCACCGGCCTCCATGACAAAAACGGAAAGGAAATTTATGAGGGTGATATTCTCCACGAAAAGAAAGAAAAAACAGCTCCTATGGCTAATAACGGAATTGATAGAGAAATAATAGTTGAAGACATCAGACATCTCGAATTTAATGAGGTTCATTGTGAGGTCATCGGAAACATCTATGAAAATCCTGAACTATTAAAATAATTAAATATGGATAAGAATCAAAAATTCATTGACTGGGTTTGTGGAAATACAGACAAGTTTCCATTTATGAAAAACCTTCCACAAGTTCATTATCCAATAGGATATGTTCCTCCGCTAGAAAGTCCTAAAAATAAAAATAGTAATAATAACCAAAAATATGGAAAAATCATACAGATTAAAAATAGAAGTCGATTTTGGAAAGCATTGGACTATTAAACAGGAAGTAAATGTTAGTGCAGAAGATTTCGAATTAGCAGAAGATGCCCTTACTACAATAAAAAATACACTAAAAAGATGGGAAAAAAATCAAGAATAAAAACCATGAAAAACAAATTTGAAGAGTTTTTGCAGGACGCTTTCT
Source organism: bacterium (assembly GCA_021824385.1). GTDB lineage: Bacteria > Patescibacteriota > Microgenomatia > UBA8517 > UBA8517 > UBA5941. The sequence continues at coordinate 2,706 of JAKAKU010000040.1, forward strand.
TGAAACAGCACCCCGAAACATTAGACGATGCTTTCCCGGACGCTTTCAATAACTGGCTGAACGATATCGGAGGCAGCGGAGTAATGTCCTACTACATCGTATTCAAGCAGTTAGAGGATGATGCGTATGAAATGGATGAGGAGTTTGCCCAGCGATCGTTGCAGGAATTAAATCATTAAAGATATGAAAAAAAAACAATTAGTAGAAGTAGCCCGCTCATTCTCTTATAAGTTGAATGTCGGAAACTACGAGTCAAGAGATTTCTTCTGTTCACAAAAGGCCGAAGTTCCGATTGATGAGGCTGATAAGGCAAGCGAAGCATTATATCAGTTCTGCAAGGATCAAGTCCTGAAGTCGGTCAATTCATTCAAGGAAGAAATGAATAAGCCTAAGTTCACAAAAGTTCGGCCGCCTACCGTAGAGGAATGGGAGAATATGACTCATGAAGAACAGGAAAAACTGCAAGCCATTAAGCGTGAGAACAACAGAGCAAAGTATTACGAGGATAAAAAGCTCGGCAAGATCAAGCGTTATCCGTGCCAAGTATGCAATATGGACCATCCGATAACTATGAAGCGTTGCCCTGAAGAAGACAGCGTGGTCGGTAACGGAGCGGAACGAGGAAGTAAGTTTGAAGGATAATTAAAATAAACTACTATGGAAAAGAAATGCCAAATTGATGGGAATGTTATGAAATTAGTTCCTGCAGGTGTTAGTAAGCGTACCGGGAAGCCTTATAAAGCGTTTTATTCGTGCAAGGACGGTCATACTGCAACTGCTGCGGTCGCACCCTCAAATACGCCAGTATCGCCCGTTAAAACGCAAAATAACGACAATACAGATGTTCTGGCGGCGTTAAAGCGTATCGAAAAGAAGCTAGATGATGTTTTGGATGTTCCTAGCAATCCATTCTAATGAAAGTTCAATTCCAAGCAAAACTTAAAAACGGCAAGCTAGAGTTTGCTGACCAGGAGGCATATCAGACCTGGCTGGATCAGTGGGGCGAAGGACAAGCCGTTATGGTATCTATCTCCAAGGAGAGCGATAAGAGGACGGCCTCGCAGAACAATTCCTTGCATCTCTATTTCAGCCTTGTATCTGAAGCGTTGAATGAGTCCGGGCTGACCATTGAAAAGGTTATAGATAACTTCACAATGGAACACGAGTGGTCGCCGGCACTGGTCAAGGAATTGCTTTGGAGAGAAGCGCAGCGGTTCGCTACAAAGAAAGAAAGTACAACGCAGTTAAACAAACTTCAGGAGATAGACAAGACATTCGAGATCGTAAATCGTTTTCTTGCTAAGCTGGGTATTCATGTTCCGTTTCCTTCAATTAACAATCAATAATTATGAAAGGAATAGGCAAATGGATGAATAAAAAGACTGATTCTATTATTAAATGCGATGTATGTGCTCATCTATTGATGAAAGAAGATATAAAAGTTGTAGAATTTAGTGGAACAGATAAAGTCACTAATTTTCCATTATATGCTCATTTCTGTCCTGAGCATGCTCCAAAATATGACTATGTATTAAATAATAGGTACTACAAAACAATTCCTCAGCACGATATAGAAGTCGATAAGAATGGTAAACCGATCAAAAAGCATGACAAAACGACAACCTTATAAAAAGAACCGCAATGATTTTGTGTGCAACCTTTCCTTCAATGGAATGTCGCCTCTCAAAATCCAGGAAGCGGTCATAAAAGAGTTCAAGACAGATATCACGGTCGACGCTATTTATCAAATCCTTCATCGTCATCGGGCGAAGTGGATAGCTGAAAATGCGTAGAAGCTGGATTAAAAGAAAAAGCAAAGACCCTAAGAAGCAGGCAGTCAATAAACTCGACACCTACTTCTCAAAGATGATAAGGGATCGTGATGCAAATCTTCCCTGTATCAGTTGCGGAGCAGTAGGCAGGCAAATAGATGCCGGACACTTTAGACCGAGGGGACATATGTCTACCAGGTGGGATTACAAAAATGTGAACGGTCAGTGTGTTAAATGCAACAGGTTCGAAAGCAAAGGATATGAGTATAGTCTAGGACTAGATGCTCGCTGGGGAAAGGGAACTGCCGATGCGCTGCACAAACTTTCCCTCAAGATGAAAAGCTGGGAATTAAAAGAACTTGAACAGTTAATAGACGCAAGTAAAAAAGGATATATAATCTATAAACAATTCTATGACCAAATATCACATTGAAGCCCCTCCTGCACCGGAAGAACGACCTGAACCAGTTCCTCAGTTCCCTCCTATCTCAATGAACTAACATGAAAACCCTAAAACAACTCATCAAACTAAATAAACTTGATTGGGCAAATCCTAACATAAATAATGAAAATTTTCCCTACAATGGGAGATTAAGTAAAGAGATAAAGCTATTTCATTTCAACAGGATTATTTCTTCCGAAGATGCTATCAAAGAAATGGCAAAGGAAGGATATGAACCAGCCAATATATACGAACTTCTTACATGGGCAAAAGATAACTGGAATGGTAAAGATGTTATTGTTGCCCTCGGCTCTGCCTGGCATAACCTGAACGGAGACCGGAACTTCCCGTTTCTCCGGTTCGTTGGCAGTGAGCGGGACCTGGACCTGAGCTGGTTCGACGACGGCTGGCGTGCGCACTGCCGGTTCGCGGCCGTAAAGAAAGCAGAATCTAAACTCCCCGATACCTTAGAAATAAATGGAATTAAATATAAAAGATTAGACTAACATGAAACCAAAGCATCAATGCCCGAATTGCGAGTGTGGTAAGCCATGGAAGCCGAAAGATGACGATTTTTATTTTGCTGTAGAAAATGATGGTAATATCACTAAATCGCAATATCTTAATGATTCTATTGATAGAGAACGCCTTTCATTCGGTAATGTATTCCGCACAGCAACCGAGGCACAGTCCGCAGCCGAAAAGGTCAAAAAATTACTCTTAAGTTTGAGGAATTAAAAATATGACATTAGAACAAGCTATCAAAAAAGCTATTGAAGGAGGATTTGCACCTTACAATGATGTTCATGTGCACCCAGACGGGGATATCTATCTTTCAATGAAATCAAC
>JAKAKU010000035.1 GCA_021824385.1 bacterium
GGAGCAGAAGGAAGCGTCTTAATGCAAACAGGAGTTCAGAGCGTTTTGTACGAGGAAGTCTTTGAGGATGACTACTCAGTCTTAAAACTGAGCGCAGTCGTTGAAGAAGTACAGACCATGCTTACTGATGTTCGGTTTGTATTCCCTGAAGCTTTATAGTCCATCGTGGTACTATGAAACTTCCGTTTTGCGTATACACAAAAGGTGTTCAAAAAAATGCGTGTTTGTATCGTTGCAAATGCAGTAGAGGCAAGTTTGGTTTTGATGCAGTTTTCAGACATCGACGCGATTATTCAAACAGCCGAAAATGATTTGATATCGACATTTTTGTTTCGCTTCGACTGCTTGTATGCTGACGCGTTGAAAGGGGTGCAATCAAACTTTGGCTGGCATGTTAAGTTCAGTCCGGAGCGACACTATGTAGCACCAGTTCTTGGCCCGGCAACGCTTTTAAAAACGAAGATTAGAAGCATTGTCCCGTCAAGTGAACCGGTGGAGTTTTTGGAGTATCACCGGCTTGCAAAAACGTGAACTTCATAAAAAAGCGGGGTCAAATGGCCCCGCTCACTGTTTTTCTCCAGTCTTTTATAAATCCAGTCATGAACTTGGTTACGTCGCTGACTGTCAAAAGTCGGTTTGCTATTGGGAACAAAACTACTCTGCACCACGCGGGGTTATGTTTATCATAGATAACACACCCACTCGTGATACCGTGCCCCAATAGAAATACATCATCACAGAATGTGAAAACCAACTGGCGATCTTTATCTGATGCGATAATGGTGCCATCTCGAAGTCTTCGAAATATTCTAAACTCTCGTTTTACTAGATCAAAGATCGCATTATATCGCGCTTCGTATTCACTGGGACTCATTATCGCTCTCCCTCGTGACTCCCTTAAGAAAGATGGCGTGGAGGTATTTCCACGCCATCAAAGAACAAACTAAACGATCACTGCTGGTTCTGGGTAATCTTGCGCATTTAAAAGAAACGGTCGAGTAGCGTGAATAACGGTTTCGAAAAAGGTACTACGATAGATCGGGACACCGGCACCGATAAACTTCAACTGAATAGTGCAGTCTTTGTTCTGCGTAATTATCACGCTCATATTCCGATTTTCGGTGAGGTAGGTTTGCCAACCACCACCTTGAATCGATGTGTCCAGACCAATCTTCATTGCAAGTGCCTTTTCGTTTCCGGCGAGTCGTATCTTTTCAACCAGACCTGCCGCAGGGGCATTGCTTGCCCATGCTTTTGCTGCAGACGCGATAGACTCTAAAACTGGCGCCAAATGAACGGGTTCGATTACCAAACTCAGAATGTCGTTGCGACCCATGTGTTACTCTCCAAACTATAATGATCAATAACCCCTACTGTTAGGGGATTATAGTGTATGCCTTTCTTCATTTGCCTGCAACTCAGCGAGTGTTATACTTGTGCGGTTTACGGATAAATATTTTTGTAAGGAGATTTGAGAATGAATGTTGGAATTTATCCAAACGAAGAATCCGCCCTTCAGGCTTTGGTTTTAGAATCGTTTGACATCTTTCTCTTGACCGGTTTTGAAGGTTGCTGCCACACAGCGGTGATCGTCCCAAATGGTCCGTATTCGGACATGTTTGAAGGCCTGTACGAAACCTATATTCCCAAGCAGATTCCAACTGCACACAGCTACTTTGAACGAAACAAAACGCTCACCGAAGTAGTAGATGAAATTACGTTAGAGATTCCCGAAGCAAGATTTTTCGATCAGCGAGCTGGTGTATAAACGTATTTTGGCGCAGTTTTTTTGTAAAGCTGCGCCACTATTTTTGATCTTCAGCCCATAATGCAATATACTTTCCCCATCGGAATGAAAAGAGAGGAGTTTTTTAATGAATCGCTCATTCCATCGTGACGTAGAACTGGCTCGTAGAGAGGTCTGCGAACTGGTTGACTCAGAAACGCTTGCTTTGTATCGGAGGGCTGCCTTGCGGTGTACTGTTCCGGTCCAAATTGTGGTGAAGGCCACCGAAGGCCAGCCGTTCATAGATGCTGAGGGACATTCTCAGCTTGTTTCACTGGGGAGCACGTTTGTTGTTATCGCTCATCCCGAGAATTCACTCAGCGAATTTCGTGAGAAAGTTTTAGAAGTAACTTTGGAATCTACTGGGGGAGAATAAACGAGTTGAATGCACGGCTAATCTATAAACCGTTGGAAGTGTCGATTTTAGTAGTCGTTAATGAATCTGAACCACTGGGGGAATACCGAAAGTTTTGGCTCTCTCCCGGCACGCCAGTTCAGCTTGACGACCATCGAGCGCTACGGGTACGAGACATTGAAGGCTTGCAGTACACGGGAAGTATTTCGGTCGTTTCTTTTAGCGAGAAAAGTGTAAAGAAACTATCGTTTTTCGTGAGCAAGCAGGCCTATGACGAGGCGATTGTTCCACCGCCTGAGGTAAGTGAAAAGACGGAATAATTTGGTGTTTGGGCAGGTTTAACCCTGCCCCTTTTTGTACCCCATAATTTGCTTTTTAAGCTGAAAAATGATACAATACTGATAATTCGCAGGCACATAAAAGCACTGCGTAAATTGTAGTCAATTAGCACATTAAAGGGATAATATCATGACTTATGCAGTACAGTTTTTGATGGGAAAAACCCATCCTCGGTCATTTGTGAACGAGTTGTTTTTCGTTGTAGGTATAACCATTGCATGGGTGGCGCTTGTCGTTTTGGCTTTGACCCGAATGACAGGCATTGTGTTTGTTGTATTCGTTGTGTGTGGCCTTGGCCCACTGTGGGACGCAATATGCACTGACGAACGCACCGAGGACCGCCCTCGAGTGAGAAACACAATGACATGGTTACTTTGCCTGTCGGTTGGTGAATATCTAGTTTTCTATTCTCTACACGTCGACTATGGTCACGAAGTACCGTACTTTGGCGTTATGCCTATATTAATGGTTGCTCTTACGCTGTACACGATTTTTTCGGTCCATAGAGACCACGTACAATCATTTCGCAGAGTTGCACCGCAGATAGTTGTTTCGCCACAAGTAGAACCGGCAGTTGAGAGAGTGGCAACTCCGGCAGTACCAGTGCAACAACAGCCAAGACCTGCGCCGGCTCAACGGACAATCCAACCAAAGTCTTGGAATGATCTTGCTAATGAAGTCTGGAATTTCCAGCCACTCCAAGAGCAATTTCGACTGCTTATTGAGGGCGTGCAAAGTACTGTATGGCCCGATGAAAATAAGGAGCCAAGTGATGTGTTTTTTAAGGGTTTTATCGGCGATATAAAGCGTCTGCAATTGCCGAAACCAAAAGACCTAGACAGTCTGTCTGGGACTTTCATTTGGGTTGCGCAACAGCTGCTCGAGCAACATAAGGAGCAGCCGTTTGCTAACTTAGATGAGTTCTTGGATGCAAGAGAAGCTCTCCTGACATCAAGCTTTCCAAAGTAATGTCACGAGACAAGGCGCGGATACCCCGCGCCTTTATTTGTGCTACAATTTTTTCCATCGTATTCATATTTGAAAGGAACTTGTCCAGTTGACCACATTTGTGAACTTTCCCACCGGGAAGGATTGCAAACAGTCAGTTTTGAACGGAGATGTCGACGTTGCGTATTGGGTAGTGGAAACACAAGGTTCTCGACCGTGGCTTGTTGGGTGTTTTTGCAAAACACCAGAAGATGCAGAAGATGTCGCGTCTGTTTTTGACGCAGTTCTTTCAACGCCACGGGTGACGAAAGAGAACAACCTCTGGAAAGTGTTGTACTACGACTCAGCCCATATGTATTCTGTCTTGTATGTGAAAGAGTTGTTAGAAGAACTCTTTACAGAGGATCCAAAGGCATAGTCACAGATGTTCAGGCGCGGAATTGTCACCGCGCCTTTTTTTGTTTTTTGAAACTTCATGTTGCATCTTTGTCTTTCCAGGTGTGAAATACACATAAGGACAATTATTGAGGAGATTAATTTCATGAGTAGTCACGATGGTTGTCAGATTTTGGCGGCACAGGAGCTTTTAGCTGTGATGCAAGGGAAGCGAATTCCAAGATGTAAATATCTCGATAGCTGTACTGGCGCAGATGCATGCCGAAGGTTTCATTTGAAAACATTGCATTCACTGCCTCTAGTGAAACGTAATGAACCGCCGCTCTGGGAGCCAAAGTCCTCAAATGTGTGATCCTTGTTTAGTTTAAAGGCGCAGCAAACAAAACTGCGCCTTCTTCATGGCCCATAGCTTGAAATTTGAGCTTTTTTCTGCTATACTAGCAGTATCTATTTAAGTTTCGTGAGGGAAGAAAATGCCTCAATCACGTTGGTTAAAGTCACAAATTCGACAGGATTCTTTTCCGGCTTACAAGGCTGCTGCCAAAAAAGCAAAGGCGAGTATCCGAATTTTAAAGCGGCCGGGTGAACGGTTTCGAAATTACGAAGGACATCTTATTACGGTGGACGTAGGACATTTCTGGATTGCTATCGAAGCAGCCCGCATCACAGAGTTTTGGGCAGCCTTTGAAGCCGCCTAGACAAACTTTGTATATTTTCAAGCACTCGTCATCGAGCGAGTGCTTTTTTGTGCACTCATTAAAACCAGGAAATGATACAATCTCAGACCACTCTAGAGTAAAGGATGTTTGATATGCAGTACGACTTTAAGGGCATTTTTTTGAAGTGCGATATTACCCTACAGTTGCGCAATGATCCGAGTGCGCTACTCATTGTTCCGGCTGGTAAAGTGTTTTGTGTAGACCAAACGGTTCAACCACAAGTTGTTGAAGGGGGAATGACTCAGCTTATTGACATGCTTCCGGTACAGTATCGAGCGTCTGGCTGGCCAAACAAAGTTCTCCCCATAGCGGCATGGGTGAGTAAGGCTCGGCTTGATGAGGCGATTACGTATTCGGCTGAAGCATCACCAGTTCTGTAGTGTTTTTTTCATAGGCAGGTTTTTCCTGCCTTTTTTTGTGTTAAAATTTTCCATCCGTTCATGTCTTTTTGAATAAGTGGGAGGTTTGTAATGTCCGGCAAAATCAGCGCGGAATTGGAGGCTGAATTTAAAGTTGAGAAGGAGGTTAACGTCATAGTTGAGTTTGAAGACAGGCTGACTACAGACGAAGTTCTCAAATTTAGCTTAACGCTCGACGGCGTCCTTGCGTCAGTTCTCGCGGAAGGCGACGATTCAGTATCCGTAATTATCACACAAGAAACAGCACTTAAATTGGCGGAATTGCCGTTTGTAAAAAAGCTCACTGTCAATCAACCTGTTTACCTTATTTGGTAGATTGGAATATTTAGGAAGGAATCAATCCAAACATTGAGAATTATCACCCGCCAGAGGAGCGGGTGTTTTTTAACCCCATAGCTTGTGTTTTTGTGCTCAATATGTTAGAATATCTTGTAAGAAAATAGTTGAGAGGATTGGTATAGTTAATCCAATTACCCCTGCTGAGGTTGTGGACAAGAAGGCTACGCTTATTCCTGATAAGGTCATTGAAGCCTTCAACGAGATGATCGCGCAGAATTGCTCAAATGGGAGTTCAACATTTACACAAAAAGAAGTTGTTGCACTCATCGTGTCTAAAGGCATTGACGAAGATCAATTGCTTGACAACCGTTGGCTCGATGTTGAGGGTATTTATCGCAAAGCTGATTGGAGTGTCAAATATGACAAGCCGGGTTTCAATGAAACCTACGATGCTACCTTCACTTTTTCGAAAAAACGGAAACGGTGA
>JAKAKU010000005.1 GCA_021824385.1 bacterium
TTCTTCGTTAACTTTAAGTTCACCGCGCTCTACTCTTCCAGTTACTACTGTTCCTCGTCCTTTGATCGAGAATACATCTTCAACCGGCATAAGGAATGGTTTATCAGTTTCTCGTTTTGGATCTGGAATGTAACTGTCAACTGCTGCCATAAGATCAAGAATCTTTTGTTCATATTCTTTGTCACCTTCCAAAGCTTTAAGAGCTGAACCTCGAATCACTGGAATTTCGTCACCTGGGAATTGATATTTCTTCAAGAGTTCTCGAACTTCATCTTCAACGAGATCAATAAGTTCTGCGTCATCTACCATGTCGCATTTGTTCAAGAAAACAACCAATGCTGGAACGTTAACCTGACGAGCCAAAATAACGTGTTCTCGAGTTTGAGGCATCATTCCATCGGCTGCAGAGACTACGAGGATAGCTCCGTCCATTTGAGCAGCACCAGTGATCATGTTTTTGATATAGTCAGCATGTCCAGGAGCATCAATGTGAGCATAATGACGCTTTTCTGTTTCGTATTCTACGTGGGTGATGTTAATGGTAACACCACGAGCCTTTTCTTCTGGAGCGTTATCGATTTGATCGTAAGCCATTGGCTTGGTACTGTTTCCAGGTTGCTTTGCAAGCACGGTAGCGATTGCTGAAGTAAGAGTTGTTTTTCCGTGATCAACGTGACCAATAGTCCCAATATTTACGTGGGGCTTTGTTCGTTCAAAATGCTGTTTTGTATCTGCTGCCATATGAGTGAAATTGTATTTTAGCGGGTCTGAGCGTAAATGCAAGAAGCAAATTTGCCGTAAACCCTCCTGCATATTTCTATGCAAGTGAGGCTATTATGCACAAAAGAAAACCAAGTGTCAACAGGAGAAGTGTTTTTCAGCGTAATATTTTTGACAAACGACGAGCTGAATGGTATTATAGGACATTGTTCATATCATAGGAGGACTGTATGTCTATTTTGAATTTGCTAGACGGCACTGGTAAAAAAGTCGTTATTTTTGGTATCAACTCAACTTTTGGGTTGCAAATAGAAACGGCCCTTCTCGATCTCGGGTTTGAAGTGTGGGGAACATATTTCCACACGGACGAGATAACGGAGCCTCATCGCATCAAATGTGACTTTCGTGATGTATTACAAATACAGGAAATGATGGGTGGTCTACCCGCGACATTTGATGCCATCGTGAATTGTGCTGTCCCACCATATGAAGACAACGATCAGAATGTTCACGACCTTGGCCCTATCTATGATGGTCTGACCTATGCGTTTGAAATGCTTTGGTCACGCTTAACTGAATGGGGCAAGATTGTTCACATTGGCGGTCAAACGACCGAAACAACCGACATCAAAGGAGCGCACGACTATACCCGAACGCTGATTGACCTACATAAATGGGGTATGGAATTCAATGAGCAACACGCCCGGCAAAACCATGTTTCATTTGTTAGCTATTGTCTCGGCATGTCCGAGACCCGGGAACTTGATACATGGTCGCCTGAGATACTGGCACTGTATCACCAAAAAGTTCCGGTTTTCGTTCTGCCAGAATGGTTGGCGTTAAGTGTAGTAACAAGTATTGCAATTCCTTTCCCTGCCACCAAGCAGGTGTGGAATCCAAACAGTTACCGAGCCTTGGTCGTACGACCATAAGACAGTGAAGTAACCAAAAGCCGTCTCGATTTTGAGACGGTTTTTTAATGCACAAAAAATGGCTCAGAATATTTTTCTGAGCCAAAAGATAACTATACTAATAGACACTATGAGAGGAACATACGATGGCTCTCAATGAACCGCTCTACCTGTGAAAAGCCGCTTAAAGATGACATGATGGTTAGCAGCTCCTTTATCATCGCCAACGTCTCTTGGGGTGAATGAGCTACAGGCAATGCCTCAGGACGCTCATCGCGAGTCCAGTGTACAATTCCCCTTGTCCACTGTAGACGGACAAACTTTCTACTATTAGCTACCCAGTAGACGAATTCACACTGAATCATAAAGTAGAAATCGTCCGAACAGTCAGGATGATTAAACACCATGACCCCGTTCACGCCGCTGTTGTATCCCATTAACTGTAACCCCACCAACAAGTCATCGCCAATTGCGAGGGCAGCCCGCGCAATTAATTGAGAAGCAAAATCATCGGGTAGCATCAGGTCAGGCATACTGCAGCCCCTTTCTATTTAAATGACAGGATATTCTAGTGCACGTAGGCTAAAAAGTCAATTATAGGATATCTCAAACTTCTACAAAGGTTTGCAATAAAATAGGCTCAGGAAGTCCCTGAGCCCGCTATGCAGATGAATTAGCTAAAAACGTTATCAACCAAGCCGAGTTTTAGCGCCCGTTCAGCATTGAACGTCGTGTTTTTATCCATCATCTTTTTCAATTCTTTTCGATCAATTCCGTGAACATGATGGACAACATGATCCAAATAGATAGCTTGCCAATCTTTCAGCTGAGTAATTTGTTCAGCTAGTGCAGTCCCTTCAAGACTTTTTTTCTCGGTGAAGACACTTTGCATTGGATGCAATGTCATTGTGCACCGAGCACCCATGGATCTTTGTTTCCCGAGTAGGAAAATAGGTATCGCCATTGAGCTCACTTGACCGTATCCAACTGTGTTCAGAGGAATATTGTTTGCTGCGACCCAGTCACAAAATGCAAAACCGGCCTCACAATTACCTCCGTTCGAATAAATCTCAAACAAGATCGGGGCATCAGAGTCCTCATCAGCAAGTTTACTCAGCGCCTCAACCAATTTCTTCATTTCGTAAGCACTAACTTCCTCGTTCCACAATCTGACGAGTCGTTTACTTTGTGTTTCAGCCACAAAAACCTCCATTGAGGACTAAATACTGAATGAATATTGTATCACACTATGAGTTATTCTGTGAATTTTGGGCAAAAAAAGAAGCCGGCATAGTTGCCGACTCCCAGTGAGCTTAAATCCTCAGCTTTCTACTATTTTTTTACTCAGAACTTCCAGAATCAATGCTTTATATGCTTCCTCGGCATCTGAGTGTACATTTGATACCGTCTTGAATACTGGGGCGAGAATTTGCGGAACTTGGTTAGTTACCACTTTCCCGGCTAAAAGACCCGTATGAAAAGCTGCCAGTGTTTTCAAGTCGAGACCGCTCAAGGCAATCTCCACAACTTTTCTGCGTGCAGTCGCTTCCTGCGCAGCTAGGGTCCTAAGCATTGTTTCTTGTGCCAAAACCGATTGAATGGCAATTTGAAATGGAACTTTGTAGTCCGCTTTGGGAACACGACACATTGACATTCGCTCCGCAGCTTGTTCGGTCATTTGGAATATGGCGTTCAGGCTCGGGTTATTTTCGTAATACCCCACGCTCTCCAGCTCCAACCCAATCCTACAGACTTCCAAGTACGGAAGCGATGACATAAGGGCCAGAACCATGTGTGTCCGTTCGTCTTGACTAAACATTCTTTTACTCCCCACTTATAAATCGGATTTGAAAAATTTTAGCACAAAAAACGAGTAAAATCAAGCTATGGGATATTGTGTTAGCAATACAAATCAAAAAAAATTCCCGTGAGTTGTAGCTCACGGGTGTGTCACAAACCTAGCTATCAGCTAAAATCAGGGCGCATATCCCCCAGTTGGTATTTGGCGTCGCTCGCGCGCATTATCGCAGCCGTCGTGAAAATTGCCCCGCCCAAACTCAAAATCAGGGGTAAGGCCAAAATTACAATGTACCCAAAACTTTTGTTCTTGCGGAGGCCATTCCCTAAACTGGCAATTGCCTTGGGAAGAACGCGGGCAGCAGTAGTAACATTGTGTACCATGGCAAACGAGTTGTACGCCGCTACACCAATGGACAACGCATCTTTCCGCTTCCATGCTTGAGACAGTGAATGTGCCGTAATGGCAGCCCCTATACCCAAAAGTGGAACAATGATGAGGCTATTTGCCAAATCAAACACGTTCTGCACGATCAAGGTCACTTCTTCAGGCTCCAATGCCCGTTTCAAAAATACCTTTGCAAGAAATTCAAATGCATGAATTTGCTGCGTCACGAAAACGATAACCACCGCATACACGATAAAGAAACCGATGACAGCCATAGCTGCCCCACACCAAATCAAAAAGCGGATATGCGCAGGCAAATCTCGCTTTTCCGTCCAGTACATGCCCGAAACAAACGCATTCCAACACGATATGACGAAATTCAGGACAAGTACGAGAGCTAATCCACCCACTGTCGTTTCCTCCTACTAAAGGTGTACTCTCATTGGAGAGTCGAAATAGTATATATCAAAGCTATGGGGTTGCAAGTGGTAGTTTTTGAGCACAAAAGAAGGTTCAGAGGATCACTCTGAACCTATAAAAAAATTAACCGTAAACCATTAAGACAACTACCAAAACGAACACGGCAATGGCAACAGCGATATATTTCCAGTTAGGAGGATCTGAAATATAGACTGTTTCCGTATCCCCAACTTTGATTCTGTCATATTCTTCGGCGCTGACAATTTTATGTTCGCCTGTTTTAAGAAAAATATGGTGAACCCGCTGTCGTTTCAGAGGAAAATCATGATGTATCATCATTTTTCCATTTAAGGGCTGGGGAATTGGCGTTTCGATCTTGCTGCCAACCTCTCCCGTAACAGTTTTCGACATACTACCCCCTCGTGGGCCTCACTAAATCGATGGGTTATTTTAACACACAGTAATTGGGAGAACAAGCTATGGGGTGGAGTATTATTTCGCTTTTGCAGCAACAATCTGAGCTGTCACGTTTTGAGGAACTTCGTCATAGTGAGAAGGCTCAACATAAGCAGCAGCTCGTCCTTGAGAGATCGAGCGAAGCTTCGTGGCATATCCATGAAGTTCTGCCAAAGGCACACTTCCGGTGATAACCGTAAACATTCCTTTTTTTTCAGTTCCTGAAATTGCTGCGCGTTTACTTGAGAGATCTCCAATAATATCTCCCATAAATTCATCAGGTGTTGTGACTTCAATCTTCATAATAGGCTCAAGAAGGGCCATATCTGCTTTTTCGGCTGCATCTTGAACACCCAAACTACCTGCAATTTTAAAAGCCATTTCAGACGAGTCAACTTCGTGGAAACTTCCATCGTATACCACAACTCGAATATCGACGAGCGGGTATCCAGCCAAAATTCCGTTTTCGAGCTTTTCTTTAACTCCCTTTTCAATCGGCCCAATATACTCTTGCGGAATTGCTCCCCCTTTAATTTCTGAAACGAATTCAAAGCCTTCACCTCTGCCTCGAGGTTCAATACGAAGCAAACAGTGTCCGTATTGTCCGCGGCCTCCCGTTTGGCGAATGTATTTTCCTTCTCCGGTGGCAATCTTTTTGATGGTTTCTTTGTATGCCACTTGTGGAGCACCAGTTTTGGCTTCTACATTAAATTCGCGCTTCATGCGATTAACGAGCACTTCAAGCTGGAGTTCTCCCATTCCGGAGATAATGGTTTGCCCAGTTTCAGGATTACTTTTGATTCTGAAGGTCGGATCTTCGTCAGCAAGCTTATTGAGTGCCAGTCCCATTTTTTCTTGGTCAGTTTTGGTAGCCGGTTCAATGGCAAGAGAGATAACTGGTTCAGGGAACGAGATTGATTCCAAAAGAATCGGATGAGCCTCGTCACAGAGGGTGTTTCCAGTAGTTGTGTCGCGAAGCCCTA
>JAKAKU010000066.1 GCA_021824385.1 bacterium
CAAATGCCAAAGCATTCATTAGTAACCATTGGTTTGCTCGTTCTCTTTGAAGCGCCGACAACAATTTTGAGTCTCGGATGACAATTCCATCAATCTTCCAACTGGGAATATTTTTTCGTACTTCACATCTAAACAAGTTCGACTTCGGTAATACTATTGCGCCGGTTACAACAGGCCCTGCGAGAGCTCCCCGACCGACTTCATCTGTTCCCACAAAATGCGATTGTGACATTGTATATTGTATTATTAGTGATCATGAAAGAACGTACCAATTTACCGTATTCTCCATTGGATGAAAAGTTATTGTCACTCGGTTTGGTCGCAAATAAAAAGGGTGACGATCATACCTCTCTGTATATCTCTATACCCTCTGAAAAACTAGCACGACTACAATTTACGGAAGAATTGAAACTGTATTCTGAGTTGACGATTAAGTTCCTCAACTCCACTGATGTATCAAATGGAGAAATAAAGTTACCGAAAGACGCATACAATTTGGCTAATTTTGAAGATGCATCTTTTTCAGCAAAAGGGGAAGGCTCTCAAATGCTTATGCCACTTTTGAACGGAATATACGATAGATTAAGTCTTTCAAATAGTAGTATTCAAAAGAATCAATTAGTTTTTTCGGCTACGGAAAAAACAATCTATATTTTTCCAACCGTACCAGCATAACCTATGGAAGATCACGAGAAATTTCAGGTACAAACAGAGGATTTGTCTCGTTTGGAACAACAATTTGAGGTAGATCTCCGCCCCATGACAGGCGAGGAACGGAAACAACGTTTTGGAGTTACTGAATCAAGGAATGAGGTTAAACTCGTAATGGACTCAGAAAATAATCCAGTAATTATTAAAAATTACAAAAAACTGGATGCATTGGGGCCCACGAACGAGGATCGAGCAACAAATGAACTTTCAGTAATTAACAAGTTGCAGAGAGAAGGCTTTGCTGCAGCTCCTCGGCTAAAATCAGAAAAGATTGCGCATAACGAAAAAGGTGAACCTGCAATAGCATTTGTTTATGAAGAGCAGTACACACCACTTTCTGCAATTAAACCACTCCTCCTGGACGAATTAGGAAGTGATAATCCACGTTCACACTATTTGCATGACGCCTTTATGCAAACGAAAGCCCTCCACGAAACGGCTGTCCACAATGATCTTCACCTTGATAATATTGGGCTTGTTCCACCAGGTGTACGGTCTGAACAAATAGAATTTGTTATGCTTGATTTTGAGTTAGCGCAACCTGTTGATCAGATGTCAGATAGAGCTCGTTTTTATGCAAAAACAGGAGATATTGTAAATATGTCAGCACACACTCTTTTTAATGTTACCAATGCTTCCAGCTACTCAGAAGTTCCTGATAAATATAAACAGTCTCTATCGAAAATAGTATCCGAAAGCTATTTTCAAGGACAACAAGATGTTTCTCCACAATACCTTGAAGCTCAAATGGAAATTAGATACGAGGAAATTGCCAGGAGACTTAGCAAATAGTACATACCATCTAGGCAGAAATCATCCCCCATGATAAAATAGTCTTCTGTATGAGCCCTATTACTTATTTGAAGGAAGTCCGCTCGGAACTCTCGAAGGTTGTATGGCCTAAAAAAGAGGAAGTTGTAAAACTCACAGCAACTGTTATAATACTATCGGCGATCGTTGGTTTATACCTCGGCGGTATCGACTCAGCCTTTGCAAAACTTTTGGAAATTGCAATCAAACATTAATCAACATATGGACGACCATTCAACACCAACCCACTCAGCTGACGCCATCATTGATGAGCGTGGAATCGGCAATAAAAAAATTGCTGGACACATTATTGTGAATTCAGACGACTCAGAAACTGCAAAGTGGTATGTCGTGCACAGTAACTCTGGCCACGAAGTCCGCGTTTCTCAAACTCTAAAGCAACGTATTGAAAGTATGGGAATGGTAAACCGTGTGTTTGAAATTCTGGTTCCAACCCAAGATAAAGTCGTTATTCGAGGTGGAAAAAAGGCAACCGTTAAAGAAAAGATCTTCCCAGGATACATCTTGATCAAAATGGATCTTGATGACAACACCTGGCTTGCTGTTCGCACAACCCCTGGAATTACTGGATTCGTCGGTGTTGGAGACAAACCAACTCCCCTTTCTGAAGTTGAAGTACGAAACATCATGAAATTTACCAGTTCCCCTGCTCCCCGCTTTAAAACCAAACTTTCACAAGGAGAAGCAGTCAAAATTTCAGATGGACCCTTTACTGATTTCTTGGGCACCGTTCATGAAGTTGACGAAGCACGAGGAAAGGTTAAAGTACTGGTATCTATCTTTGGTCGCGAAACTCCTGTCGAACTCGATTTCCTTCAAGTTACCAAGGTTTAAACTCCAAAAAAACACACCAGGTTACTGGTGCATTTTTCTTTATTTCCAATTACTTTACCAACGTTTTTTATTGGTTGGATCGTCTGGACTCATTCTTGAACCAGGCGCTAACGGATTATTCAATGCGTTTTTCAGAGCACCTGTCTTCTGTTTCTGATCAGCTCTATCTGCAGCAAGAGTAAGTTGTAGTTTAAGATCTGCAGCCTTCTGTGCGTCTGCTAATTTTTCTTCTTTGGTTCTGTTGTCGGGTAACATTTCTGACATAATTAATCACCTCCTAAATTCAAGATATAGTAATACACGCATCCCGTCAATAAATCCAAAATTATTTTAATCCTTACTTCTTGTAAAGTTAGGCAAGGGCCGTTATCCTCGATATATGGAAGACAGTTCCTCTACACCTCAGGTCATAAGCCAGCCAGATATTTATATAAAAGGTAAACAACGGGGAAATGGCCAATTTGCGAATATACATGAGGCAGTAAATGCACGAAATGCTCAGACCGTTGTGTTGAAAGAACCACTCGTAAAAGGGCCGGCATTCGAAAAAGAATTTATGGCAGAAGCCAAAACGCTTGCCAGACTTGAACACCCCAACATTCTTCCCATTTTGAATGTCTACCAAGAAAAGGATGGCACCCCCGTCATTGTTACAAAAAAAATTAGTGGCCCAAATTTTGATGAATATATTAGGCAAACGAATGAAAAAGGACAGCCAATTCCGATCCCTGATGACGAGAAGCTTCGGCTCATTGAGCAGGTAAGTTCAGCGGTCGACTATGTTAACAGTGAAAATATACTTCATAGAGATATTAAGCCAAAAAATGTATTAATTTCTCATGGAAATGCGTACCTTGCTGATTTTGGAAATTCTTCTCCTGTTATCAACAAAGAAAACGGCACACAAGACACTGATATGACAATTGGTTCACCCGCATTCATGAGCCCAGAGCAAGTTCAAGGCATTGAGAAGCCCGGGGACAGTGAAGAGTATGCGGTCGCTCTTCTTGCATACACGGTTTTAACGGGAAAAACAGTATATGAATACACCCCTATCCCCGACCCAGCACAAAATAAGATGAATGAAATAACACAGAAAATGGTTGCTGTTGCCACAAGAAATGGGCTTCCCGAAGAAGCAAAAGCAAAACTTATGGAGAAATATCCAACGACAATCGATGTTTTTAACAAAGGCCTTGCCCTAAAACCTGAAGACCGCTATCAAACAGCTACAGAATTTGCCCATGCACTTGAAGGGGCAATGAAGAATAAATAGCACACGTTTAACTTCCCGTAATCTTCCCCAGCAACTGATCGGTAGAGACATGGTCACTGGGGTCCATTGTCTCTAATTCACCAGTATCATTATGCCGAAGATCTCCGGTTGAATATTCAACCCCATGTTCGTCTTTTATCAAAGTTAAACGTCCCTCACTCACTTGATAAATTCGTTTACCCACTGTCTCATGATATAAGGACGGATCTTTGGAGTCGACTTTCAAACGGCCTGCCTCGACTGCTGATTCAATAGTTAGATTTGGGTCGTCTGCTTCCAAAACGCCGTACTTCACCGCGAGAACTGCTCTCTCTTGTGCATCCTCAGGAAGCGCATGGAATGCCGGATTGGCGGCTAATTTTACCATTGCTCGTGAGATCATACGGTCCTCTTCCTGTTTTGCTAAAATAGCCGCTTTTTCAGGATTTATACCGGGCTCTACTCCAGGAGGAAGATCTGTGTCCGTAAAATAATCGAGAGGGCCGGGAGCTTCTTTTGTTAATGGTAATGAATCAACATTTGTTCCCTGCTCATCATAACTCGGGCGGCCCAAGTCGCCGGTTTTTGGCAATGTCTGATCTGATCCTGGAAGTGCAATACGCTGACCATCAGGCATGTGTAGGTACTCTTGAAGCTGTTTTGGATTCTTAGCCGTATCTTCATCACTGTCATCTGTTGGGAAAAACACTTCGTCTTCAGCCATATTTGAATATTAATCTATAACTTGCTATACTTCTAGTACCTCAATATTTTTGAGGGAGACGAAAGTCGAAATACTTCAATTTTTAGCTCGCAAGAGCGAAAATGTGTTTCCACTTTCTTCTACATTACTTAATACACATGGCACCAAAGAAAATCAAAACAACCGTTAAAGTAAACCTCAAGGCTGGGGAAGCTACTCCTGCACCTCCACTTGGGCCAATCCTTGGACAACATGGACTGTCGATCATGGACTTCGTGAAGCAATACAATGACCGCACTTCTTCAATGAAAGGAAACGTTGTTCCTGCTGTTATTACCATTTATGAAGACCGATCGTTTGACTTTGAACTCAAACTTGCTCCAGTTTCAGAAATGATCAAGAAAAAGCTTGGTATTGAAAAAGGCTCAGGAGCAACTCCTCGCACCATTGCAGGTACACTCACTCGTCAACAGCTTGAAGAAGTTGCAAAAGAAAAAATGAACGATTTGAATACAACAAATGTAGAAGCTGCTATGAAAGTAGTTGCAGGAACTGCACGAAGTATGGGCATTAAAACAGAATTAAACTAATATGGGAAAAACAAAAAACGTTGTCGTTAGTGGTGAAGCTACTTCAAAAAAGGTAGACAAATACGCTGCAAAAAAGCTTGAAGATCAAGCTGCAAAGCTTGCAGTGAATACTCCTAAGCACGGGAAAAATATTTTGTCAGCTCAAAATAAAGTCGACAAAAATCGAACGTATTCTCTTTCAGAAGCAATTGCCTTAGTGCGAGAAACCTCATTCGTGAAGTTTGATGCTACCGTTGAGATGCATGCCAGAATTCGAAAAGAAACATTCTCTGCTCAAGTTAAGTTGCCCCACGGAACTGGAAAAGAGAAAAAGATTGAGTTTGCAACTGAACACACCGTGCAGCGCCTTCAAGACGGAAAAATCGATTTTGATGTATTGTTGGCAACTGCCGAAATGATGCCAAAGCTCGTAAAGTTTGCAAAACTTCTCGGACCTCGTGGTATGATGCCAAATCCAAAAAATGGAACACTCGTAAAAGATGAAAGTGCAGTCAAGAATTTCTCAACTTCAACAATTACTGTTCGACCAGAAAAAAGTGCACCAATTGTTCATCTGGCGGTGGGCAAACTGAGTATGAAAGACGCACAAATTCAAGAAAACATTGAAACACTCATTGCTGCAATGAAGCCAAAGCAGATTCTTTCAATTGTTTT
>JAKAKU010000052.1 GCA_021824385.1 bacterium
GTTTTACTGAGTTTTTTTTCTATTAGTTTTGCACAGCTTGCGCAATGCATGCCGAGAACTGGAAATGATTGGTTTTTCATAGTGCTTTTATCGTTCCGTGAAACATGTTCATACCACAGTGCATATCATACAGCCCTTCTTTGGGAGGTTTTACTGTAATCAACACTCCCTCATTGAGTGGTAGAAATTCTTTAATTCCAAAATCAGGAATTACAATTTCCTCTAAACATGAATTTTGATCGGTCCTTAAAAAAGTGAGAGTCGTTTCAACTCCCGACTTTACCACCACAGTTTTTGGGTGATAGCCCCCAGAAACAATAATTTTGTCTGTTGGCTCTAACGTGTCGGATGGAATCATAAAGAAAAACCAAAAGATACCACAAATGAGTGCTATCCCGAGTATTGTTACAATAAGTGCCATCATATTAACTTTTTTTCAGAACTGCCATTACTTCTTCTATTACCATATGTTCATCTCCAGTTTTTAATGAGTCGGCAACACACGTTTTCAAATGATTCTCCAAAATAAGTTCATTTGTTTTTTTCAGTGCTGCCGAAACCGCGAGTGATTGGTGCACCACATCTATACAATACTCATCAGACTCAACCATTTGAATTACTTTGTTTAAGTGCCCACGCGCCACCTTCAGACGTTTTAACGCCTGTGCTTTCGTTGAACTATTTCGTGGAATTCCTTTTGGCATGTTCGTCTTTACCCCCCATACGGGGATTGACAAAGCTTATGATGATACACTACGATTGTCAAGTAATCGAAAATGAATACTATTTGGCTCGCGTTTATTACCGGACTCACAGCAGGGGGAATTTCGTGTCTTGCGGTTCAAGGAGGTTTGTTAGCTTCTTCGCTTTCAACGACACCCGAAAACAGAAAGAAAATGGGCACTGCCCTTTTTATTGGAAGTAAAATTGTTGCATACACGATTCTTGGCGCACTCCTCGGGTTTTTTGGAAGTTCGCTTTCTATTTCATCAACTACCCAGGGATGGCTTCAAGTCATAGCCGGACTGTACATGATTGCAACCGCGGCAAACTTACTTCAGATACACCCAGTCTTTCGATACGTTGTTATTCAGCCGCCGAAGTGGGCATATAGACTTCTTAAAAAAGAGGCACATCGAGAAGTATTCGGTTCAGCGCTTTTGGGGGCACTTACCGTACTTGTCCCCTGTGGCATAAGTCAGGGAATGATGATTCTGGCGATCAGCAGCGGCAATGCCTTGACAGGTGCGCTCATTTTGGCAGCATTCACAATCGGCACCAGTCCACTCTTTTTTGTAGTTGGGCTCACCGCAAGCGAATTTATGAAGCGTAAAGCATTTGTTTATATAGCAAGCGCCTTGGTGTTTATTTTGGGAGTTAACGCTATCAATGCAGGGAACGCGCTCCGTGGTTCTGCACACACACTGGGTAACTATTGGGCAATCCTGACAAACGTACAAACAACAGAAAGGACTCAAACACTTGCGGCTGTCGACGCGTCGGGAGAACAAGTGGCAACTATTGATGTTACCGCAAGCGGGTACACAACAAAGACAACAACACTCAAAGTAAATGTACCCGTAAAGCTCACCCTTTCATCCAAAAACGCCGCAGGCTGTGTACAAGTATTCACCATTCCCGAATACAAAGTTAAAAAGTTGGTTCCGCAAAATGGTATGGACGAAATAGTATTTACTCCTACCAAGACGGGACGCCTTTCATTTAGTTGCGCGATGGGAATGTATACGGGATCGTTTCAAGTAATTTAATATGCTCAACATTTTCAAAAAAAGTCCTAAAAAAGTATATAAAGTCGTGGGGATGCATTGCGCAAGTTGCGCAATGGTTATTGAAAGTGATTTAGAAGATATCGGTGTGGAAGCTACATGCAGTTATGCAAAACAAACGATTGAAATTTCTGAAAAAGAAATAGAAAAGGAAGCAAAAATAAAAGATGTTGTGAAAAAAGCCGGATACGCAATTGTTGATTAATGGTATTTCACCATAAGAAGACCCACGACAACCGCCACATTCAAAAGAAGTCCCAACACGTTTCCGACAATAATTGGTTTCTCTTTGTGAATAAGACCGTAATACACCCAAAAAACACCGAGTATCGTATATGACACCCACGTTGTAACAGAGACACCCGCGCTTTCCTTTTCGATCCATATCTTTAATACCTGTGGAATCGTCATAAAAAGCCCAGCAAAAATTGCGACATAACTTAAGTCGTCAATTATTGCGATACGTTTTTTTGAGGATTTCTTTACAAAATGCACCATGACTTCAGTTTAGTGGAAAAATCGCTATAATTCACTATGAACTTTTGGACTACTTTGCCAAAACCGTTTTTTGTACTCGCCCCGATGGAAGGGGTGACTGATGTCGTGTTTCGAGAAATTGTTGCACTTTGTCTCCCCAAACCTGATGTGTTTTTTACTGAATTTACTAACATTGATGGGTTAAATTCGGAAGGGAAAAAAGCAACGCTTACTCGACTCAAACTCACGAAGTCACAACACCCCGTCGTCGCTCAGCTCTGGGGGACGAGGCCCGACCACATGGAAAAGTCAGCCGCACTGTGTGCAAAACTGGGGTTTGATGGCATAGATATAAACATGGGGTGCCCCGATCGAGCAGTCATGAAGTCTGGAGGCGGATCGGCCCTTATTAACACTCCCTCAATTGCTGCTGATCTTATTCGGGCAGCGAGAGCTGGCGCTAAACAACTACCAGTCAGTGTAAAAACACGGATTGGAGTAAATACTATAAACACCGATGAGTGGATATCGTTTCTCTTGCAACAAAACATTGACGTATTAACAGTACATGGCAGAACTGCAAAACAAAAATCTGATGTTCCAGCCAACTGGGAAGAGATTGGCAAAGCGGTGAGAATTAAAAATGAAATTGCACCACACACCCTCGTCGTTGGCAACGGTGATATTGAAAGTGTTGAGTCTGGACAGAGCATGATGGAAAGACATGGTGTTGATGGCATCATGGTAGGGAGGGGAATATTTCATAATCCGTGGGTTTTTGAAAAAAACACTTCAATTCATACCAAAGAAGAGTATCTCACAGTACTTAGGAAACACGTGGAGCTATATACAAAAACATGGGGAGAGGGGAAAAACTTTGATGTAATGAAAAAGTTTTTCAAAATGTATGTAAATAGTTTTCCCGGGGCTGCAGAATACCGGGCCAAACTAATGGAGTGTAAAACTCCGGCCGAAGTATACCAACTTCTCTAATTATGTTTACGGTTTACATACTTCGCACAAACAAAGACACGCTGTACATTGGACAAACGAATGATTTAGAAAAGCGACTCAAAACACATGAGCAGAAAAAGGGTGCAAAGTATCTGAGAGGTTTTAAATCATTTACTTTGGTATATCAAGAAACGTATAAAACACGCAGTGAAGCCCTAAAGCGCGAGTATGAACTGAAACAACTTACCAAGGCACAAAAAGAGCGACTTCTTAGAAAAAGTCGCTAACTTTTTGGTTGTTACTCGGTTACCATCAGTGTTCCCACTTGGCCATTTTTGCGGTGTTGCCCAACAGAGCAATAAAACTCAAAACTACCTACTTTATCTGCAATAAATTCAACAGTGCTCGTTTCTCCCACTTTCACGAGAGCGCTTTTCACCTTCAATTCATCAATATTAAAATTATGCATCATATCCTTACTTGTTATGACTACTTTAACTTTGTCACCTTTCTTCACCGTAATCTTATTTGGCTTAAAGTAAAAGCTTCCCGCTTCCATCGAAACGGTGGTTACACCATTTTCGGTAACTACCGAGGTTGCACTGCTTGAGGCGCCTTCAACTGCTGGCGTTGTGTTACTGTCTGCCATCGAATTATCCTGCACGGTCTGATTCTCCTGAGTTGCTTCACGCTGTTCCTCACTCGACCCTGTCCTATTCAAAAGCGCATACCCAAGAACTGCAATTGCAACTACAACAATAGCCCCAATAGCCATCATATTATTTGGCTTTTTTTCAGGTTCTACAGACTGAGCTTCGACTACTTCTTCATTTTCTTCCATCATAAATCACCTGCCTTTTCATTATGTATGTGTACCGGTCAATTCTGAGAACAACTTGAGAATGAACACTATATACCGAGTAATCCGTCATTTAATTGATTGGTTATTTGGGTGTTTATGCTGTTTACAAAAGCTGAAAGAAAATAAACAGATAAAAGGATTGAAATAATTGTTAACACAATACAGACCATGCCAATCTTTTTGGCCTGAGGATCTTTCGCTTTTAAATATTTAAACGCTGGCCAAAGGCCAGCTGGAGGTAATAGTAAACTAACAAGATACACAGAGACTTGTTTCATAACCGAAGTGTCAACTGGTTTTTCCTTTATTTGCTTGCCGCAAAATGGGCAAAAATAATCTCCTCCGCTAAGAGTATGAAAGCAATACGGACAAAAGACCTTTTGTGTGGTCGTTGGAATGGTCGGTACGTTTTCCATTATTGAGGTACAATTCGATAAATTTGGTCATCACCCGTGCGTGGGGTTCCCCTTCCATCAAGGTTACTGGTTGTAAAATACAGATATCCATCCAGGCCTTCTTCTACATTTCGCACCCGACCAACATCTATGCCCGCAAGTTTTCCATAAGACAACACCTTACTCGGATTGCTTTGGTCAACAGTCAGGCGCATAATTCCCTGTCCAACGAGACCACCAAAAAAGAAATTACCATAAAACTGAGGAAAAACTTTGCCTTTATAAAACACCCCCGACGCCGGTGCAAAAGCAGGAGTGAATAAAATCTTCGGATCTGTCATACCGTCTTTATGACGTTCGTGGTCCACAACGGGCCAACCATAATTATTGCCAGCTTCAATTACGTTCACCTCATCGCCGCCAGGTGGGCCATCATATGTGGAAGGTCCATGTTCTGTTTCAAACATGACGAGGCTTTGTGGGTACCAGTCAAATCCTTGGGGGTTTCTATGTCCATATGAAAAAACAGGAGAGTTGGGAAATGGATTGTCAGAGGGGATTGAACCGTCAGAATTAATGCGCAAAATTTTTCCTGAAAGAGAATCGAGCTTCTGTGCATTGCCTTTACTTAATGCATCACCAGTTGAAATATACAGCTTTCCGTCGGGGCCAAAGCGAAGCGCTCCCCCATCATGAAATTGAGCAGTTGGAATATCATCAATGATATTTTTATCTTCAATAATTGAGTCACCCACATCTCGTAAACGAATTACTTTTTCGACAGTTTTTGAAGCTTTTCCGTAAGCCACAACAACATACAACAGCTTATTATTATTGTAATCAGGGTCAAGAGTCATTCCTAAAAGCCCTTCCTCTCCACTATGTGAAGTTTCACCGAAAATAATGAGGGGCTTCGGGTTCAACTTACCATTGTCTACTGAGCGAATACTTCCTTCCCGCTCGGTGACGAGCATTCTCGTTTTTGAAGTAAACACCATTGCCCATGGTATTTTGAGCCCTGATACAAATGGCACCACTTTATAAGGTACTTCTCTGGGAGGTTTGCC
>JAKAKU010000073.1 GCA_021824385.1 bacterium
AAAGCTCACAATAATAAAAATCCCCACAAAATGCATTCCTCTAAAGTATTGTGTGTAGTACGCGATTTCAGGAAGCTCTCCAATAAGTGCTAGAACAACTGACGATAAGAACATTATTGTAACGACTTGCAGTCGCTTAACGGAGTTTGAAATATATTTCCATCGAGAAAGACTAAAAACTACAGAGAAAATAAATGCTACCAAGATTGGCAGGCTCAATCCATAATAGGGTTTTAAAATAACTTCCTTTACAAAAAATGATGACGAATAATACGGATTTGAAAATTTATATGTCGTTAAAAAGTAATTAACAAAAAATGCTGCAGAACTTACTCCAAACAAAATAGCGGTCAGAAAATAAGTAGCATATGTTTTTTTTGGGGGTAGTTATAAATGTTAAACCAAATAATCCAGTGAGAAGCATTCCAAGAACTGGGTGCACATTCCATACAAAACCAGTGAGAGCGGACAATATATAGAGCGTAGAAACGCTATCGTGCCGTTTAATATAGAACGCTGAATAAATAGGTATATAAATTGCCGCAAAAAATATGGTGAACTCTTTTATAGCAATCCACTCCTGAGGAATGTTGTATGAAAGAAGAAGCGACAAAAACACAATAACTTTGTTTATCTTAAAGCCTCTTAAAAGTGCATATAAAACAACGCGCATTGCAATAAAAAGTATTGCAGTAGTTTCCATAATAGCCTTTGCTGCACTCACATGAAGTATTGAGGAAACAAACGAAGCGACGAGGTGTGGAAAATACTGGTAGATACGCCAATAGTTAATTCCATTAGCCCATATGTTATCCCACGGGGTAATTCCATGAAGTTGTATCGACTTTACTCGAAACGCTTGATAAATCCAGTCCTGGTAGCCAGTCGACAAAAATTCAAACTTTAAGTAATAGCCAATAAGAAAATATCCGACAAAACAAATTACTCCTAGAAGAACTATGTCGGCTAGAAGGCTTAATAAGGAAAAAGAAAATGAATGGGAATGTTCGGTTTGGTGCATTGGTACGGTACTGGTATGAGGCAGGGAAACAAATAATATATCGAAGTTTAAAAAAACTATCTGTACTGACTACTTATCTCTCACTCATGTATAGTACCACACATTGGCCCACTTTTCACTACTATAAGTATGATTTGTGCCTATTTAATCAAACTTTAGTTTAAGATGCTGATTTTTGGGGTGGTGATTTGGGGTACAACTTCGATTTGAACAACTTCCCATATAAAAGTCTTTTCGAATATCATCATCCGTATTGTGGTCGATGTCGCCAAGCACCCCTTGAGTTCCCTCATCAGAATCATATTTGAACTCGTAGTGAATTTTATGCACTTCATGACCGTGATTAATTTGAACAATCACCGTTGAATTTTCGCAATGAACATGAACTTCGTTTTCTGAACCCTCCCCGTTTCCCTCTATTTCAATATGAACGGGACAATTTCCTGTTGGTGTTGGACTTGGTGTATGGCTTGGCGTTGGGCTGGGTGTTGGTGTGGGCGAATTGGTGGGACTTGGAGTACTTGTGGGAGTTGGAGAGGGAGTAGCACTCGGGAACGCTGCTGAAATTGAAATTCCTTCTATTTTTGCCTCTGCAATAAAGGATGCAAATACTGCTTTCGCTTGATGCTGAGCGACACTAAAGCCGAGCAAAAAAAATAATACTGCGGCTACCATGAGTCGAGAAGCCTTTTTTTGTTTGTGTTTTTTGTATTCTTCTTGAATTCCATTTTTAATATCCATAAGAGACGCAAACCCAAGCATAAGCGCCGGAACAACCGTAAGCAAAATAAATCCAATAGGCTTTTTTACAAAAGCGGCGATGTGTCCAATGTAAGGAATGGCAACGATTAAGGTGCCTTGAATGTTTTTTTGTGGAACAGTCCAAGCATCAACTGTCGTATTAAAGTCGCCTTTAGTTTTGTAACCCAGATCTGTTGTTTCAACAACCCTGTGTAAAATTGTTTCTGTCGTGTCTCTAGGGCTTAAAAAAGCAACAATATCGCCCACTTTGGGGTTTGTTTGTTTCGGATTTACCAGAGCTACAGAGCCAGCACGAACAGTAGGAGTCATTGATCCAGTGGGGACAATATACGTGCGAAGTATATTTTTGGTGGGGAGTCGTGGAGACAAAATCACAAATAAAATTGCGACCAAAAATCCATAAATAAGATATTCAGAAATTTTTCCGATGACAACAAGTGTGTGTTTCATATTTCATTTGATTCCCCGACATGAGTCAGGGAATCTTTCAAACACGAAACTTACTGTTGTGTTCCGGTAAGGGTAAACACGATGTTGTTTAACGATAATCCATTGATTTCGTTTCCAACCGGCTGTCCAGCTAACGCTGTACCAGCACTGTATACCGTAGGAACTCTGACAAAGACGTTATATGTTGTTTCCGTATTTGGAGCAATCGCTGCACCAGGGAAAGTAACAGGTGCCGCATTCCACTGCTTCAAGGTGATCCAACCAGTACCAGTTGTGTTAGTAGAGTCATTTACTGCAACTTCGACTGCCTCGTTTAAGTTGGGCCAATTTGCTGCTGCGGTAAGTTGACCAGTAATTGCCAAACTAATGGCAGATGTACTGTTGTTCTTTAAACTAAATGTAGTGCTTTGTTGAAAACCGGGATACACGTTTTGCAAATTCAAACCGGTTACCCAATCAGCTGCTTTTGAGACGTGACCAGAATCAAAAATCTCAAGAGCTGCGTTTCCAGCACTTATACTAATACCTTCGACCGTAGCTGTCGTCGAAAATGCAGCATACGCCACACCTCCCACAACGGCAGTTGTCATGATAAGTCCGAGCATTCCAGATAAAATTTTTCTCATTAATTCTCACCCCCTTTTGAATAAATAAAAATAAAAACAGAAAAATGCGATTGAAGATTATGTAAATTTAGGGGAAATAAACTCATCTCTATTCATAATACACCCACACTTCAATGAAATGAACAAATACCCATAGCAATGCGACTCGGCCTGTCTTTTGATATACTACATGGGCTCATTTCATATCTATTAGGAGAGACTCATGACAAAGATGTTTGTGCTCGGAAGCCACTTAAAGTCGCTCAGTATTGATATGCTTGAACTGTATCGCGCGCGAGCGGCGAAGGATAGAATGCTTGAAAAGATTTATCGACAGGCTATTTTTCATCAGGCAGTTTCCCTTCTTTGTGTTTGTTTTCAGGTAACATTTTCACCTGAGCAACTTAAAAACATGGAGAACATCTCATTTCGAAGTGGCGTTTTGGTACTCCCATTGGGAGAAGCACGAATCGGGACTCCGAGAGCCACAAAGTTGGAGTTTCATATTTCGCCTACAGAACGAATGTTGTTTCTTGCACGATACAACCGGCAAAAAACTACTCGTCTGCGAGTCAAGGTTGAGGCACAGTCAGCAATACTCATTGGCTACAAGTTTGAAATTCTGAGGCACTTGAACGAGATGAAATCGAGTGTTTTGCAATTGTGCGATGACGAAGGAGTTTACAAGGTTGAGAAATACGCCGATTTCAGTCCAAATGGAGATTTTGTATACGGGATTAACTTCCCAAAAAGGAACTTTCACATTCCACAACTCGTCGCAACGATTTGTGATTTAAGAGTCGAAACATAAGGAGTATATGCAGGCACTTTAGCGAGTGCCTGTTATTTTTTTCGAAGCAGTGCAACAACAACAAGTCGCTTTGTATCCAAAAATCCACTACAGGTGTAGATAGTGACTCGAGAGTCAGTCGTTTGGGCAAGTACCGATACGTCAGTAGGATTTACTTCTTGCACCGTAGAAACTTCATAAAAAAACTCATCTCCCGTTTTTGAAATAATTTGGATTGTGTCGCCAGGACGAACATTTTTTAAGTTACCAAGCAAATTTGGCCAATCGTGACCATAAAAAATTGCGTTTCCACTCCCTCCGATTGCAGCCGACCCACTGAGATATGAGACTCCTTTATTTGTTGTTTCCCAATTTCCATTATTGATGGAAGCGCTGTACACCGGTAGCCAAACATGGATTGAGGGAATAATAATTCCTGTCGGTGCAGTTGTTTGATCTGAATTCTTTGAAAGTATATTTTCTGAGTTTGCAAAGGTTATGTTTTGAGGGCTATTTTGCTGATAAAACACAACGACAAAGAAGATAAAAAACAGGAAGGACAAGAAAAAGAAGAGTCGAGAAAGGTTCATGCGCGTGCGTGGCGTTTTCGAGCGAATATTCCAAGGACAAATGAAAGTCCAGAGAGAATAGCCAAAAGGCCAACCATCCATGTGCCACCTGTGTATGCTAAACCAAGAACAGAACCCGTTGAACTACTCGTCGATGCTGCTGAACTTAATACACTTCCACCACTATTCGAATTACTTGAATTACTACTTCCCCCACCATTATTCGTGTTTCCTGAATTACATGAATAGGTTATATTTTGTGCCATATATGGCGCGTCTTGTAAGCCCCACACACTTCCTGTTGGGATAAATGTCCATCCGAGATTCTTAAGGGTTTGGATTTCGTCTTGTGTAAGAGAACTTACTTTCCACCAATTGGTTTGAATCCCTGTTCCATCACTACTACAAAAACACTGCACGGTTCGAGCATCATCAACGGTATATACGTGGTCGGCTCCCTGAAATTCCCCAGGATTGCCAACAATACCATGTACTCCAGAATCAAACGAAACTTTTAGTACGCCTTGAGGGTTACTACAAGTGGGGAAATTGGGCACTTCGACAGCCCGCACGATCTTTGCGGAAAACAAGAAGAGAATGAGACTGGTAAAAACAAGTCCTTTTTTCATATAATAAATGAATATGGGATTATATCACTTCCTATAATAAGAAGCAACTGAGCTTAAGAAGAGAACTTTTTATGAAGCCATTTTCCAAATCTAAATATCCCATTTTCATATTGTTTAACCAGCGTTACTGAATAATTTGAAATATCAGTAATATTTATATTTTTTTGAATGTAACCTACTCCTTGTATGCTCATAGAGTTGTTATTTGGAAGAACTTCAATTCTAAATCGCCCAGCATAATCAGTAACTGCGGTGTTTTCTCCTACCTTTACGATTGCACCGTAAACTGCATACCCAACTTCATTCGTAATAATCCCCGAAATCTCACGCGGGTTGTAATAGTAAGTGATCGCAGATACTGCCTTTTTAGGGTCCCCTTTTGGCATCCATAGCGAAGTTGAACCACCTTTATTGGTCCAATAATTTAGCCCTGCAACATTTTTATCTGTGGAGAGTTTCCCCAAGGCTTCCAAAATCCAGGTTGCCTGTTCTTCTTCAGTCATATCTCCGTTGATATCTGGAATTGGAGCGCCCCACTCCCCAAGAACAATTTTCCCTTTTGATTTGTTTGCCAAGTCATCGACAAATGAAATAAGTTTATCGGGAGTTGAAACATAATGGTCGATTGTTACAACGCCTCCAAGTGCTCGTGTCGTGTCTTCGTCCATAACTAGCGTCGCTACG
>JAKAKU010000085.1 GCA_021824385.1 bacterium
CTCCCTCCGCTGCGCTGCGGGAGCGACTCGGAGCAAGGTAGTAATACAAAAGAAACACCCGATATCGGGTGTTTCTTTTGTAGGCTCCTCGTCGAAGACTCGAACTTCGAACCTAGCGAGATAATGTTCATATCTTGTAAGAATACACTTTTATAGCTCAAGTTTTTAAATCTACTGAACATAATCTGTCCACAATCCACCATTTTCCAATAATTTTGTTAATGCTTTATCTTCCGGTGGAAATTTAGTTATACTCGAATTTCGAGATAACCAGGCTGGTATTGCAGACAAACCTTTGCTTATCATGTAAACACTCATACATTCTTTACCCAAAAACACAGAAGGGCCAAAGTAAATATAAAGAGTTTCTTTGTCAATATTCGTACCGAGTGAAAATCCATAATCTTGTTCGACAACACTTACATTTTTTACTTTTGTACCATCTACAATATCAATAGACACTGTCATAATCTTTTTCACGCCCTCAGGAGTAGTTCCAAAATACATTGGCCAAACTGTCATTTCTTTTTGAATATTTCCATCCCCATCATCTAGATCATTTGCCCAAATACTAAACTGGACTTTTCCCCAATCTTTTTTCTCATTACTTTGTTGAGCCTTGCTCCAAAGCCCCATAAACAATTTAAAATCATCTTGTGTTGGAGTTCCTACATGTTTTTCAGTGCCATTTTCCCACCATGCAATAAAAAAACACCTTGCAATATATTCAGTAAATATTGTCTCTGGTATAGATACTTTTTTTGTTAATGATTCGATTGACTTGTCAACGATTAGTTCGGCATTAATCCTTACTCCTAAAAAATCACGTGAGATTTCCTCCGTATAAACAGGAAATATCTCGTGTTCTTCCACTTCCTTTGAAGCAACCTCTACTAACTTTCCATTGACCATCTCAAATGTTGGTCCATTTGTGAAAACCGCCTGTTGTACTCCTTTGTCCGTGAGTACAACTTCAAAATTGCCGTATTGATCTCTCAAGGCGTATGCCAGGAGGTAGATATTTGGTACGGCGGTTGAGGTAACGGTTGCTTCTGTGGTTGGTGTTTGTGGGATCGCTGTAGAAGTTGGTGTAATAGGCGCTGTCCCACAAGCGGTTAATGAAAAAATCATGACTAACAATATTATGAAATAGTTGTGAAACATGAACCCCTCCAAAATAATTGCTGTAGCAAGTAAAAAAATTACATGGTTTATGATAATTGAGATTATCGAAACCTAAAGATTATTAATTGCCTTAATTTGGGCAATGATCTTCTTTAGGTCTGTTTCGTTTAATTGCCTAGCGTTTTGTACCAATTCCTGTTCAAGTATTGACAGGCTGTTTTCATCTATCGGATGCAACATGCCCATTGAGAAAAAATAAGGAATCGGTTTATTAAGAGCGTTGCTCAAATAGACAAGTTCTTCCGCACTAACTGATCTTTTACCAGTTTCGATAAGTGATATGGCAGCCTGATTTATGTGGGCATTCCAAGCCAAGTCTTTTTGGCTGATATTTGCGTCGGTACGTGCTTTCCTGACTAATTCGCCAAGGGCAATAGTGAATTTGTTTGGAAGGTTAGGTTTATCTGACATTAACAATTCCAACAAATCAACCATTTTGCCTCTTGACAAGTGTTAGAAATTCTAATAGAATGCTATTAGATTTTCTAATCATATTAGATATGTTATTAGACACCTATAATACAACCTAATAAGTAACTTTGCAAGTGTGATTGTGTTCGCCGTCAGGCCAGTTTAGCCGACCGTCTCCAGCCGTTCTTATATCGCTCTCCGAGGCTCATAGTCAAGAGCTGGTGAGCGAAGCGGCACAAGCCAAGAAGCCTTGACTATGAGTGAGAGCGATATAGGCTGAGGGCGGACGGACGGCGATAGGCCAAAAGATTTCGAAAGACAACCCCCCCTTACTGATAGGGGGGTGGAGATTAATAGAAGAGGACAAAATGGACGATGTAACGTATCAGATTCACTGGCTGTCTGTAACAATATTTGCTGAACGAGAGGATGCTTTTACCCTCTACTCGAATTTATTTGAGGACACATTTGGAAAGCTCCAAGAATTGGGGTGCGGTGGGCGTTCCTTCAAAGAGATATTTCATAACGCACTTGAATTCAAAATTTACATGTCACCAAAAAATATCAGTATGAGGGAATATTGGAATATTGAAATTCCTGGGCGTGCTTGTGAATGTATATCAAACAATCACTTTTTAGCTTTAGGGGATTATCTAGAGTCAAACTTCAAAAACCGTTATAAATTTGTTCGATTAGATTTTGCTTTAGATCATGTTCCATTTACTCCAGAAGAAGCATACAAAGAGATTGACGAAGGCCGGGTAAGGTCTTTGGCCAAAAGGGAAACCCTTAAATTAACTAGTTCTTCTAAAAAACCACGTGATAACGGAGTAATGGGAACATCAACAACTGAATTGGGAGCCAATACATCAACAAGAATGGTGACCATTTATAACAAACGTGGTGATACTCGATTTGAATTCCAGATGCGTGAAGATCGGGCTGACATCGTTGCAAAGCAATTATTGTTATCCAAAGATGACTCTGAATGGTTCAGAATTTCCATTAGTCACATAAGGGATTTTATAGATTTTCGAACCGATTGGTGGAATCAATTTGTAAACGGTAATGCAAGAGCAGAACTAACACTTTCCAAACCTCGTGATATCTCAATGAACAAATTAATGCATTGGATTAATAAACAAGTTTCACCAGCATTAAGTGTTGCAACGGATATTTTGCCCAAAGAAGAGATGGATAAGATTGTCGAAACAGGCAGAAAAAGAAGAGGTTCTCAATACGATTTATTACTCAATGGTCAAAATCTAGAATAGGATATTGACGAATTTTTACTGGGAGGGAACCGACCCCTTAGGGCGGAAGGGCTCCCAGTAAAAATGAGGAAAAAGACAAATGACAGATCAGGCAGAGTATATACATCAAGGCAGATTAAACGGCTCCCAACGAAACAAGGTTAAGGGTCTGTTTGATATGCTCTACACTCCAAAAGAGTTTGGAGAAGAGATCGGGATTAATCCAGATCAAGTATCGCGGGTGTATGTTCCTGCTGGATGCCCTCACACAAAAGATAAACAGAACCATATTTTTATCAACGGTAAAGAATTCAAGACTTGGTATGAAGAAAATTATCAAAAACGGATTCTTGAAAAAGATCAGGCTTATTGTGTCTCTTGCAAACAAATTGTAAAAATGTCCAATACAGAACGGAACCAAAAAGGTAATCTAACTTATTACTCGTTCTCCTGCCCAATTTGTGGAAGAAAAGTAATCCGATTCATTGATGCAAAACGGAAAAAAGATGATCAACAAAAAGAACTGGAAACTCACTAAAATCTATCTCAATGATCGGTTACATGTTGATCAAATTTCCTTGGGATCATGGAAAATTGAGGAATCTTGTATTCGATACCTTCTCGAATGGGCTGATGATGTTTCATTTGCTAAGGCTTCCTCAATCTCTCCCACTTTTCCCGAATACATGCGTTCGGCTCGGCTGGATGGTAAATCTGAACCGGTTTCACCTGCTCACACAAAAAAAGTATTGGCAACGGCTCGAAGATTCTTCCTGTGGCTGATTGATTATGATCGTGAATATCGAACTATCAAACTCGCTTGGATCAACAAGATCAAGGCAAAACGTCTGAATGACATTCCCCAAACAAAAGAATATGTGACTCTAGAAGAGATCATCAGAATAGCCAATGCGCCTGCTGAGACGGTCATGGAGCGCCGTATTCGGGCGTCTGCTGTATTTTGGTACTTATCAGGTATAAGAATTGGTGCGTTCGTATCTTTGCCAATTAAAGCGATTGATTTAGAGAATAGGTTTGTTTATCAATATACTTCGATGGGGGTTCATACAAAGAATAGTAAAAGCGCAAAGACTATATTATTTCCAATTCCTGAATTAATCAAAGTATGCCTAGATTGGGATCAGGAACTCAAAAAGGTTATTTCCGGGGAAGGTTTTTGGTTTGCTCCCTTATACCCTGAAACTGGTGAGATCAATCCAAATTGTACTGAACCGAATGATACAAGAGTTATGATCGCCCGGAAGAATCTCAAAGAATGGTTAGAAAAAGTCGAGCTCCCTTATCATTCTCCGCATAAATTACGCCATGGTCACGTTCATTATGGACAGGCTCACTCAAAGACGCAAGAGGACTATAAAGCGATCAGTCAAAATGTGATGCACTCAACAACTGGCATAACGGATCAGTTTTATTCCAATATTGATGACGACATGAAGAAGAACCGGATTGATTCTATGTTCGGTGGAGGTCAATTACCTGAAAATTCAGATCAGGATTTTGAAGAATTCAGACAGTTTTTAGCCTGGAAAAATCAAAAGGTTAATTTGAAATAAGTGACTTTTTTACATAATAATTGGTTCGACATATCAGATATATATAAAGGATTACTAGAGCAAAGACTGATAATAAAGGGAAAACCCAATTTTTTTCATGTAGCCAAATATATATTTGGCCACCTAAAGCACCAAATAACAGCGAAAGTCCATTATTTATTAAATAAACTTGAAAGGTTGCTCGCCCATTTTCCTTTGAAGAGTCACGATCCCAAAGATTATTATTCGAAATTACTTTCAACCCATACCATAAAACCAAAGCTCCCTCGGCTTGAAAAATTATTGCGGTTGTGATTATCACTCTCTCAATAATTCCTACAAGCTCAGTAGTCCATAAATTTTTGAAAAACGGGTCATAGTCATCATTATCTTGTAGAAGTAATGAGGTTTGATCAAAAGTTTTTTTTATTATTTTGTCGTAAGCAGTCTTTGCGAACTTATTAATTAAACAACTACCTAAACCAACTGAAATAAGATACCCAAAAAACGCAAATATTATTTGCCTTAGGTACTCGCAATTTATATCAAATGTAAAAAATTCATGAAAACAGTTCATTTTTGCCTCCCTAAATGAACTTAATTATACAAATAAAAAAATGACATGTCGAGTTCAAACATGTCATTTTTGGTCAAAGGCTCCTCGTCGAAGACTCGAACTTCGAACCTAGCGGTTAACAGCCGCCCGCTCTGCCGATTGAGCTAACGAGGAACGTGAGCATTATTATAATTCAAGCGCTCACACTGTCAAGCGCATATTTTCTTTACCCTTTGATCATCGGCTTGATAAACACCCGGCGGCGCTTGTGCTGGCGTTTCTCGAAGTATTTCCACTGCGTTTGCACCAGCGAGTTGTTCTCCAACTCGGGGTTGGACTCGACCTTTTTAATGCCGTTCTTCTGAAAAGTCTTGAGGATGGCATCCATCAGGATCGCGTTGACCCCCTTGCCCCGATACTCTTCCTTGACGCCGATCAGGTAGAGATCCGCGCGGTCATTCTTCTTCATGGCCTTTAACAGATGGATGAACCCGAACGGGAAGAGCTCCCCATGGGATTTTTGCAGCGCATGCGAG
>JAKAKU010000078.1 GCA_021824385.1 bacterium
CTCATCCGACGGGAAGACTCTTGAATAAGAGAGAAAGCGTGAATCTTGATTGGGAAATTATTTTTGACTATGCATTGAAGAACAATAAATGGATAGAAATAAATGCCGATCCGCACCGACTTGATTTACCAGATGTTTTAGTTAAGCAGGCTGTGAAATACGGTGTGAAAATGACATTGGGTACAGATTCACATCACGTTGAAGGGTTATCTAATATGAAGTTTGGCGTGTGGGTAGCGAGACGTGGCTGGGCAACTCCCAAAGACATTGTAAACACCAGCACTCTCTCAGAATTCGAACGTATGATACGATAACCGTATGCTAGAATATACACAAATGGAGGTGATTTTATGCCACTATTAATAGTAATTGGTCTTCTGGTGCTGGTAGCCTTTTGGGGTATATCCACATACAACTTTTTTGTATCAACTCAAGCTCGTGTTAAAGCTGCAATTCAAGAAATTGGCAATCAATTGAAACGTCAAGCAGATTTGATTCCGAACCTTGAAGCTGCTGCAAAAGGGTACCTTACTCATGAAAAAGGAATTTTTACCGCGCTAACTGATGCTCGAAAAGATGTTTCAGCAGCCGTAAAATCTGGAAATCTTCAAAAGATGTCGGATGCTGGGAGTAAAGTTGCGCAATTGTTACCTCAAATTAAGATTGCTGTTGAAAGCAATCCTGAGATTAAAGGCGCAGAAGTCGTAACACCTCTCATGGAAGAACTCAGAGATACCGCTGATAAAATTATGTATTCTCGCCGTCTACTCATCGATTTAACTGCTGATTACAACGTAAAACGAGTCACGTTTCCAAGCAGTATTATTGCAAACATGGCTGGTGTTACCGAATTGAAAGGAATGATTATGGAAAATGAAGCTGACGCGAACGCCATGAGCGCCGCTGATATGAAGACGCCAAAGATTTCTTTGTAATTTGAGTTTCATGAAAAATATTTACGAAGTTCAGTCCGCAAATAAGTGGAAAAGCCTTGCTGTTGTGGCAGGGTTTTTCCTGTTTGTGCTCGTAAGCGTATACGTATTGAGCCAAGCGATGTCTTACTATCTGGGATATGATACGGGAGGACTGGGGAGTGTAGGCCTTGCGTTTATTGTTTCAGGTTCTTTAAGTTTTGGCTCGTACTGGTTTAGTGACAAAATAGTTCTTGGATTAAGTGGAGCTCACCCAGCAAACAAAAAACAGTATTTTGATTTTTATACCGTTACCGAAAACTTGGCAATCGGATCTGGAATTCCGATGCCTGCTCTCTACGTGATTGATGACACTGCTCCCAATGCTTTCGCAACCGGCCGTGACCCGAATCATGCCGCGGTTTGCGCAACTACCGGGATACTCCAAATATTAAACCGAACTGAACTTGAAGGAGTTATTGCACATGAACTTACTCACGTTAGAAATTATGACACTCGGCTTATGTCTATTGTTTCTATTATGGTGGGTTCTCTGGCTCTGCTGGCTGACTGGTTACTTCGTGTGAGTTTTTGGGGTGGAGGTCGGAGACGCTCTGATGACGATAATGGTGGGCAAATGGGAGCTGTGATTATGCTTCTCGGAATCGTTTTTGCAATACTCTCTCCAATTATTGCAACACTCATACAACTTGCCATTTCAAGACGACGGGAATTTATGGCTGATGCAGGATCGGTTGCCATTACTCGTCAGCCAAGCGGTCTCATTTCTGCTCTCAAAAAGATTTCAGCTGATCAAGAACCCCTTGAGGCTGCTAATAAGGCAACTGCTCACTTATATATTGTGAATCCGTTTAAACAGGGTGATAAGCGAGCGGTAAACTGGCTTTCTGGATTATTCAATACGCATCCGCCTGTTGCCGATCGCATTAAAGCACTCCAATCAATGGCATAGGGCAAAAAAATGGGCGAGGCTCTAAAAGCCCCGCCAAACGCTAATTATCCAAGATAGTGGTATTCATGGGAATTTGTGTCCCGGAATCCAAATGCAGAAACAGTGATCAGTGCTTGCGAATCTAGGCTTGGAGGGGCGTCGGGAATTTCGACTGCTACCAAAAAATCTCCTCTTTGATCCGCCTCGACATCGTAGACGTTCGAGGAAACGTTGCTGGGAATTACTTTGACAGTAACCTTGACTTTGCCAAAAGACAAAGCCTTTCCTTCGACAAAAACAGTGTCACCTCCGTGTACATTCTCTTTTTCATCCCATACAACTTCTGGTTTTTCTGACATGGAAGCCTCCTTAACTATCAATGGACAAGACATTTTACCCTATAGGTAGGTATTACTCAACTCAATCTGGAAATTGTATCCACTTCCCGCTACTATATGGCTATGGCTCTTTCCCACGACGAAGTTCTTCACTTAGCGAAATTATCTAAACTTACTCTTTCCTCAGAAGAGGTTCTGCATTTCGCTGATCAACTTACTCCAGTTGTGGACTATTTTCGTGAGCTCAATGAAATTGATACCAGCAATGTGCCTGAAACTAGCCAAACAACAGGACTCGTTGACGTATTACGAACTGATGAGGTAGATGCTTCTTGGGTATTGAGCCAAGAGGAAGCCCTTTCACAAGCCTTAAAAACACATAATGGCTATTTTGTTGTACCTGCAATTTTTACGCGAACTTCATGAACATTCCTCTTTCCATTTCTGAAGTCCAGAACGATTTAGTACAGAAAAAGTATTCATGCGTGAATCTCGTTGAACACTATCTCTCGGAAATAAATACTCAGAACAAAACGCTGAATGCCTTTCTAACCGTAACTGACGAATACGCATACACAAAAGCAAAAGAACTCGACCGAGTGATTACAGATAACCCTCATGCGATAAAAGAGTTTCCCTTGCTTGGAATGGTTGTGTCAATAAAAGATATTTATTTAACGAAAGGAATTC
Source organism: bacterium (assembly GCA_021824385.1). Lineage (GTDB taxonomy): Bacteria > Patescibacteriota > Microgenomatia > UBA8517 > UBA8517 > UBA5941. Next base: position 2,892 of record JAKAKU010000078.1, read on the forward strand.
GCACAACCGCTGCTTCTAAAGTTCTGGAGAGTTTTGTTCCACAGTATTCGTCAACAGTAGTTGAGCGACTTGAAAGTGCTGGGGCCATAATAATTGGAAAAACCAATTGTGATGCATGGGCGCATGGCGCAAGTGGAGAAAACTCAGACTTCGGTGCCACCAAAAACCCCTGGAATACAGAATTTGTTCCGGGTGGATCATCGAGTGGTTCGGCTGTGTCGGTTGCAAGTGGGTTGAGCTTCGCATCGATGGGCACTGATACAGGAGGATCTATTCGATTGCCCGCAAGTTTTACCAACGTTGTGGGATTCAAGCCCACCTACGGAGTTGTTCCGAGATATGGGGTTATCTCGATGGCGAGTTCACTTGACTCAATGGGCCACTTTACCAAAACCGTAGAAGACAGTGAAAAAATATTTGCGGTAACGAGGGGTGTGGATGGCCGTGACAGTACTGTCGTAAATCATTCCTATAAAGCAGTCTCTCCCACTCAAAAATTTAGAATTGGTATGCCCAAAGAATATTTTGCTAAAGGACTATCACCTGAAATTGAACAAAAAGTGAGAGCAGCTGCGCAAGAATTTGAAAAAATGGGGATTGAACTTGTGGAGGTGTCACTTCCGCACACAAAATATGCAATTTCGGTGTATTACATTGTGCAACCTGCAGAAGTTTCGTCAAATCTTGGACGATTTGATGGAATTCGTTTTGGCAATAATCGCGATAGTTTTGGAGAAGAAGCGAAGCGACGCATAATGCTTGGGACGTATGTGCTTTCGAGCGGGTACTACGACGCCTATTATGGAAAGGCAATGAAGGTAAGAAGCCTTGTTATCAAAGATTTTGATGATGCATTTAGTTCTGTCGATGCCATTTTGGCACCAGTTTCGCCGAGTCTTCCGTTTAAGATTGGGGAGAAGTCAGATGATCCGCTCCAAATGTATTTGGCTGACATTTATACTGTTGCTGCAAATCTAGCGGGAATTCCGGGACTTGCACTCCCAGCGGGATTTAGTGAAAGTGGTCTCCCAATTGGGTTTCAGCTTCTCGGCAAACGATTTAGCGAACCAACCCTTTTTGAACTAGGAAAAAAATATCAAGCTGTTACCGATTGGCACACTAAAAAACCATCATGAAAAGGCTTATTAAAAACAAATACTTTTTAGCGCTCTTTGGCTCGCAAGTGTCGAGCTTACTCACTATCAACTTACTCAATTTTCTTGTTATTGTGCGCATATTCGAACAAACAAACTCAAGTATTGCGTCTTCATTTATTTGGGTAGCTTATGCAGTTCCAGCAATTGTTGTTGGCCCATTTGCCGCGGCAGCAGTAGACATTTTTGACCGTCGAAAGATTCTCATATTTAGTAATTTAGGACAAGCGCTTATTGTGTTTTTCTACGCATTTTTCTACTCTCGTTTCTTATATTTGTCATATGGAGTGATATCTGTTTATTCCCTCATTAACCAACTGTATGTGCCGGCAGAAACGGCGTTTTTGACAAAAGTTGTTAAAAAAGAAGATTTGGTTGCCGCGAACAGTGTTTTCTTTGTATCGCAGCAGTGCGCCACAATTGTTGCGTTTGGACTCGCGGGGATTGCCAATGAATTACTGGGCTTTAAGGTAACCGCAATTGTAGCCTCACTGTTTCTTTTCGCTGCAGCCGCCGCAACCTACTTTTTACCCACCCAAAAAACACCAGGTTTAATTCACGGTGAGAACTGGGAAGAAAAAGTTTGGAAGTTTTTGAGCCATATGAAAGGCGGCTTTGAGTTTATTCGGAAAAATTCTGTTATTTTGTATCCGTTTATATTTTTGGTGTGGCTGCAGGTTTCAATGTCGGTTCTTGTGGTGAATTTACCCGCCATTGCAACTGAAATTGTACTGACAAAGCCGGCTCTTGCAGGCCCACTGGTGGTGCTTCCGGCTGGTGCGGGAGCAATAATTGGAACACTTGTTGTCACCAAACTTGCACAAAGAAAGTTTAGAAAAAAGGTGATTATTCAAACAGGGCTTATTACCCTAACCAGTGCGTTTTTGGGGGTTTCGATTTTACTTCCCATATTGCCATTTTGGATTGGACGATTTGTTCTGGTGATTTTGTTTGTAGGAGCAGGCGGTGCGTTTGTGTCAACACTCGTGCCAACAATTACCTTCCTTCAAGAAAAAACACCGAAAGAAATGGCTGGTCGTGTGTTTGGTAACTTTTGGTTTGTCACGACAGCTTTAACGGTGCTCCCCGTAATTTTTGCGGCTACCATCACTGAACTTTTAGGTGCCCGCCTCATGCTTATGGGGCTTGGACTGGCCACACTTTTTGTATACCTTGTTTCGGAATATCATATTGTCAGAAAACAAATCATTACCAACTAATATGTCAAAGTACACACCAATAATTGGATTAGAAGTTCACATAGAACAAAACACAAAAACAAAGATGTTTTGTGGATGCTCTGCGGACCACTTTCTTGTCGCACCAAACACCAATACCTGTCCCGTTTGTTTAGGGCTGCCTGGCGCATTACCATTTGCGAATGAAC
>JAKAKU010000037.1 GCA_021824385.1 bacterium
CTTCTGCAATAATCATTTCCTCATTATGAAATAAAATATCTTAAAAAAGAACACCAATATTTTTTATTTTAGTAACAGGAGGAGGGGGATGATGGGGTATGATATAGTTGCGTGAAAATCGTAGTGTGAAAAATAGCACTATAGTATTTTGTGTGATAACGAGCATACTGCCTTCTGTCTAAAGCAAACAACGATACCGAATCCATTAACCAAGTTGATACAATGTAACGTATGAATAAAAAGCGCAAAACCATCCTCTTCTCTTTGGGAGGAGCAGCCATTTTGTTTGCGGTAATACTCGTGTTTATTATAGGTATTTCTCAAACAAAAGCCGAACTTCGGGTAGAGTCAAACGTTGAGTCAGACGTGTATGTTAATGGTGAACACATAGGGGTAACGCCGCTTACACACGAAACACTTGCCACAAAAACGTTATTAAAAGTAGTTCCTCATGAGAAAAATAGCGACTACCTCCCCTATGAGACAGCCCTCTCCCTCACTCCCCAGACTAAAACTATTGTGCGACACAACTTTAGTAGTGCGTTTTCTGGTACAACCACCCAAATTATGTCATTGAAAAATGAAAGCAAAAACAGCTCTCCAATAACAATTGTTACAAACCCTGAATCTGCATATGTTTTTGTTAACAATGAATATATGGGCACTTCTCCACTCCGCATTGAGAAGCCACCTTCCACCTATTCTGTCCAAGTTATGCATACGGGCTTTCAAGCTATGCAAGTGACCCTTAAAAGTGTTCTCGGATACAACCTTACCGCGTTTTTAGACCTTGCCGCACAACCTGATGTCGACCGTAATACAAATCAATCGGCCTCTCGGGCACAACAGGGAACGTCTATTGTAACTATTTTGAAAACGCCAACAGGGTACGTTCGGGTGCACGAAAGTCCTCAGGAGTCAGCTCAGGAAATTTCTCGCGCGATAATTGGACGAGAATATCAGTTTGAAGCGTATTCTCCGCTTAAAGATTGGATTGAAATAAATCTAAATGCTTCAGAGTCCGGATGGATTTTGACCAAGTACGCAACAGTGAGTGCGTCAACGCGTTAAGATGTCAGAATGCGGCTACATCGCCACTCCGCCGTAAAGCGGCTTAGATAGCAACACCGCCGTAAAAGATGAAGAGTACAATTCCCGTCCATAAAAATATGGAAATAATAAGTGCGGGGTCAGTTAAAAGTACTTTTTCGGGAGCCTCTGTTTTTTCTTGGAAAATAAGGGCTTCATAACGCATGATTCCAAAGATAACGACTGGAATGGTAACCATTAACAGTTTGTTTACGGTTGTTGCCTTTGAAATTTCAGATAAGAAAAGCCACAATGGTTGCGCGGCGTGTGGGCTTTCAAAAAAAGCAAACAGTGCCCAGCTCATCCATGCAGAGTTTGCAAACATCGAGACATACGCATTAAGTGTATCTTTTGTGTATTTTGATAGGCTCTTCCTCGTTTGCCCGCTTCCCCCTGTCGCCCCAAATTCTGCCCTTCTTTTTCCGGATGCCAAAAAGAGCGAGGTTGCAATGACACAGAGTAAAAACCACACTGATAAATGTGCGTTGATGATATACGCCCCCGCATAGATACGCAGCACAAATCCACTCGCGATGATAATAATGTCAACGACAGCAATATGCTTTAAGTACAGCGAGTACGCTACCTGAATCGCGAGATAAAGCAAAATGATAAGTGCAAAGAAGTCGGCAATGGAAAGAGCCAAAACGAGTGACATCACCGCGAGTGTGCAGCTATACAAAAGTGCAAGAGTTGGCTCAATCCGTCCCGCAGCAATTGGACGATTCTTCTTGGTGGGGTGTTGTTTGTCACGCTCACGATCCAAGATATCATTGAACACATATGAGGCTGAGGTTGCGAGGTTAAGTGCAAAGAAGGCTTCGAGTACGATAAGAAACACATTCCGTTCAAAAAGGAGCCCTGAAAAAATAAGAGCAGCGAACACCGCAACATTTTTTACCCAGTGGACTGGACGTGCGAGCCGGATAAGATCTGGTATTATTTTGATCGGGTCTTGAACCATAAGAAAAATCCTCCTAAACCAATTGTTACTCCTAATATAGTATACAGCTTGTCGGCTGCATGGATGTTTAACGCGATTGCGCCGAGAAGCGCAGTTGCACCCCAATACATAAATGCCGTTTGCTCTTGGGTTAGCCCGAGCTGCATCAGCTTGTGATGTAGATGAGACTTGTCTCCCCACACGGGAGATTTCCCCTCAATAATTCTCCGTATGACAATATATGTCGTATCAATAAGTGGAACCCCCATTACCACAAGTAACGTTCCTACTTTTGTCGTGGTCAGAATTGCCAAAATTGCCAGCACATATCCGGCAACGGTGGAGCCTCCAAATCCCGGCATAATTCGTTGAGGGAAAATATGCCAGGGAAGAAATCCAATATATGCACCCGATAAAATGCTGGCTAAAATAATTACCGGCCACTCAGCAATATCGGCAGAAAATTGAAGAGATAAAAGAGCCACAATAATCGCGGCAATTCCCACTACTCCCGATAGTTGCCCCGGTACTCCCTTTGCTCCTAAATTCACAAAATTCATAAGGCTTACAATCCACACAAATGCAAAAAAGTCGGAAATAACCCAAATAGTTCTCATTTCTCCGAAAAGAAAGAAAGAAATCTGCGGATGTGAGAGATCAATGATTCCTCCGAACGGATTGGTGATATAGGCAATTCCAATTCCTGAAACAATGGGAAGAAGTGCCGCAATACTCATCACGACAAGCCTGATATAGGGATGCAAATTATATTTGTCATCGAGGACTCCGAGTACAGTAAGGACTATTACCCCAAGTAAGATTGCTTTCATATGAGAGTCAAGGGGTAAGAACAATAAGGAGCTCAATATAAGAGCGGTTGAAATACCCAGTGCTCCCGCCCGTGGCGTTGGTTTAGTATGAATTACCTTTACATGCTTATTTTTTTGGGGATCGTCAATCAAATCGAAACGTTTTGCGAATGCGATGGAAATGGGAGTAAGTAAAAAAGACAATAAGAAAGCAAAAATAAATGGAATAAAAATGAGAAGGCTTGTTTCCATAGGCGATTTAAAAATTTCCAACCAAAAAGAGAATCTTAAAGACAGTCACTGTCGAAAGTACGGTAAGAACACACAAAGAGAGCACGAGGAGTGTTTCGAGGAAATTATCTTTATAGGCTTTATTGATAAGAATGGTCGTGATGAGTGCGACGAGTACAAAGCTTGGAGGTATAAAGACACCTTTTGCCGGTCCGAGTTGTTCAACTCCTGTCGGATTTCCATAATACAGCGGAACAAGCGGTGGAATTTTTGACCAGTTGAGATAGATGAAAAGAAGCGTAGCCACGTTTATGAAAAAAACGATGCCCAAGGTCTTTTTCCACTGCAAGACTCCGTCTAAAAATATCTTCATTGGCTTGTATTGTACCAAATTGATGAGCCGTGAGGCGACTGTGCCTGTGTGTAGTTAGTTTCTACAAACTGTTGTAATGCTAAAAATGGCTGAGCTTCATCGAGAATAATAATAAGCTTTGGTTTTGTGGCCTGAATTTCGGCGTAGGTTTCTGCTTCAGAAGAAAAATCATGAATATGATAATCGGCTACATATTTGATTGGAGGAACTCTCCGAGAGAGTGCATAAATTGAGGCACTGTCCCCCCATACAAAAATACGGTCAGTCGGCTTTGTTGTTTGCGTTACAAATCGTGCAATTTCATAATTTCTACTTACAACCGGGCTAAATTTATCAAAGTATGCATCTTGTCCTTGTGTTACCAGTGTTCCCAATCGATCAAAATAGAGACTGGTCGAATATTGCCAAAAGTTAAAATACACTGCAACGAAAAAAACGAGTGAAAGTGGAAAAATAACTAATACTTGTTCCAGTGTTTCATCTGTTACCAGGAGGCCCATGAGAAGCGACAGACTGGGAATAATTTGGACAAAATAATGTGGATACGGTCGTTCAGAAAGCGTTGCTGCAAAAAGGCTGGTAATAAGCCATGCGCAGGCTATAAGGAATGGTTTGCTCCGTTTTTTCCTGAAAACAAAAAGCACCAAAAATCCGACTGCTGCCAAAAATGCTCTTATAAGAAGTGGCCCATTTTTACTGATAAAGGAAACTTGTGTGGAACTAGGGCGCCAGCTACTTACATAGCCAAAGTTTTGCAGGAATGCTGCTACTAAGTATTCATGGAAAGCACCTCTTAAGTAATACCAAACAAAAGTAATAATGATGAGTGCACTTACTCCACCAATAAGTATTGCTGTTTTAATAATAAACTCTCGCAGTGAAGCTTTCCTAAACTGAAGCGCAAAGAGCCAGACTGCAACAACCGCTCCCACATCAAAGATTGACGGTATTTTAAAAAGAGACGCTATACCTAAAAATATCCCAGCCAAAAATACCGAACGATACCTATTCCCTTTTAACACCAAGAGCAGTGCAATAAGAGTTGGCAGAATCATGAAAAGCTCAGCGTTTGCAACAAACCCTTCTAACAAAGGAAGACTCGTAAAAAATGCAAACAAAAGCGTTGCGGCCTTTACGGTATTTGGGTTTTTAACGAGTGTTTTCGTCAGATGCCAGAACACAACAATGGTTGCAATCATCCACATACATAAGATTGCTCGAAACCAGAAGACATTGCCTGCTATGGCCGCTAGAAAATACAACAGTGGAGGTTTGTTGTCATGGATTTCCTTGTAGAGAATGAGTCCTCTTCGAATCCCCTCTCCAAGGCTTAGATAAATCATTTCGTCGCCATAGTAGAACGGCTCAAAAAGAGAGGGAATACGTACGACAAAGACAGCAACAAGAGAAAGTGTCAGCCAATGAGGAATTTTCAGCCACGTAAGTTTCATACCTAACTTTAACACAAAAGAGACGGGAGTCCGCTAAACTTTTAAACTTTTTCAGTAACCTTGTACTCGATATATTTTCCAAGCATGAGGCGAGTATGTGCATCGAGTCCAGGAAGCGCACCAAAGAAAAACCCGGTGATAGGCATCAATATAAACTCGAACGGAATTAAGAGGGCACGCCAGAGTGGAAAAGTAGCCGGACGTGGTGGTTTATAAATATTATCGAAAATAATCATGATGACCAAAAACACCAAAGCGATGGTGAGCAGAAATGAAGACACCTGCGGAACTAAATATCCAAGCGTTGTTCTGCCAAATGCAGGATTTAAAAGCGTTGGCAGCGTGAGTC
>JAKAKU010000088.1 GCA_021824385.1 bacterium
ATTTTAGGAATTTTCCCATTTGAAGATAAACAAGTTGCGGGAGTGAAGATTATGTCAGGAAAAATTACCGTTAAAGACACCATTATTGTCAGCCGAGGGGATACCGAGCTATTTCGTGCAAAAGTTGTTTCAATTAGAAAGCAAAAAGACCAAATTAATGAAGCCCGCGAGGGACAAGAGTGTGGAATTATTTTTGAGCCTCAGAAAGATTTTCTTGTACGTGACAAGCTTACTGCTGTTAAAGCTTGAATTCACCGTCTCAAATAGGGAAGCTCTGTACATAGCTTCATTTGAATAAACTGCCCCTATACGCTATAATCCGCCAAATGACACCTGCACTCACCCAAGCTCTCCAAGACTCAAAATCGGTGTGTATTATGCTCCCTAAGTCTCCCTATCTTGATCAAGTTGCAGCCGCGTTGGGGCTTTTTTTGGCTCTTAAAGACAAAAACCCAACTATTTTTTGTGATACACCAATGACGGTTGAATTTAATCGTCTTATTGGAGTGAATAAAATTAGTGCCAGTGTGGGAAATAAAAACCTCATTGTGAAACTTATTAATTATCCGCTGGCAAACGTAGAGCGCGTTAACTACGACGTCGATGGAAATGATTTGTTTTTGGCAGTGTTCCCTCAGCCCGGAGTCCTTCCTCCTACCAAAGACAACGTGCAAATTAGCTATTCAGGAGTTGCAGCTGATACGGTAATTTTAGTAGGGGGAGCAAATGAAACACATTTCCCACTGCTTTCTCAAAAAGACTTTTTGGAAATGAAGGTGGTTCATGTGGGTATCACCGATATTGCGCTCCCTGGAAGAACAATACTCTCACTCGCTAAGGCTGCTTCTTCTATTTCAGAAGTTGTTGCGGGCTATTTGTTTGAAATGGATGCAGTAACAACCGATGACATCGCGACAAACCTTTTTATTGGACTCTCAGAGGGAACCAGAAATTTCACAACAAGCACGGTAACTGCTCAAACATTTACGCTCGCAGGAAAGCTTTTGGAAAAAGGAGCGAGACGTGAACAAATGAAGGCTTTTGTGCCAAAGCCCACGCCAACTGTCCCTGCTCCGACAACTTCTCCTGCAAACCCCAATGTACCGAAGTCTTGGGTTGAACCCAAGATTTATAAAGGGACTTCTGTAAGTTAAAACTAAAAACACCATAAGTTGAAGGGATTTTGGAATGGATGTCTTTCGTATTCTGGGTTGGTTGCTATTGAAGTTTGTTCCACACAGATTCTTTACGGTCATTGATGTGGAGAAGAAGTCACGGGATCAAATGCAAAAAGCCGTCGCTTTAGAATGGCCACGAGGAAGATTTCACTTCGTGTATTTGGTTGAGCTCTACCCCGGGAACAAATGGGTACCGGAGCCGTGGCAGGAAGAATATGTGCTGGGTCTGTACCGGTCTGCTGACGAGATATGGGACACAGTCGATACCGTGAGTCTGAATGTTTCGAAGCAACGAAAAACAGACGGGGATCGACATGTTATACCCGAATGGGTGTTCGTGTTGGTTCTATAAATCTTAAAGACGGAAGGGCGCTCATGTTGAGCGCCCATTTTTTATGAATCCCAGTAAAACTCTGGATGTTTGAACGGGATGAATGCGCAAATGACGGCCGGCAGTGGATATGTTTCTCGCGTGAGTACATTGTCAGACACCATGCCAATTGTTCCGTTTCCTTGCTTCAAGTTTTCCTTTCCAAAAAACTCATCGCTTGCCGGTCCAAACTCTGCGCCTTTGCGGATCATTGCAGCAATCTTTGGAGGAATGGTAAAACTGGCAGATCTGCTTTTACTTTCCCTTCCATCTTTGGCAACCACAAATATCCATGTGTATTCTTGCATGACACCGCCAAAGTCTTCCGTCCCTCCTTCAACACCAACCCAGAAATCAGCATCGGGACATGCTTCGCGCGAATGTCGCGCCCGATTTTTCGCCCCATTTAATGTTTGCTCACTGACAATGGGCTGTTTTGAAATGCCCGAGGGGGCGTCGTACCCGACCACTTCTACATCCTCAAACGGAAAGAGTTCTCGAAACCCACGTTTAACGAGACTAATCTTAACTGGATTCATTGAACCAACTACTATTTTCATATGTTCTCACTTTCCATACTTATTACGACTGCCTGATGGTAAGCGTCTTTGGTCACAAACGCAATGTTTTGCATTTTGAGTGTGTCTCTGTTAAACTACGTTCTAGATGTTCACTTAGGTTCTCGGTTGCCAACCGATTACTTGAGAGATACATGACGACTTACCTAAAAATATATGGCATTATCACGAGATCAAAAACTCGAAATCATTCAAAAATTTGCACGAGAAAAGGGTGACACCGGTTCTCCTGAAGTGCAGATTGCGCTTCTTACCGCTCAAATCGAGCAGCTTGTAGGCCACTTGAAAGAACATAATAAAGATATTCACTCACGACGAGGACTTCTTTCTATGGTTGCAAAACGACGACGACTTTTGAGTTACCTCTCTAAACATGATGTTGAACGATTTGAAAAAGTCCGTGTGGACTTGGGTCTCAAGTAATGCTGTTAACTACTTTATAATTAATAAAAATGTCTGAAATCACAAAATCAATAGAAATTGCAGGTCGTACACTTACCCTCAAGACTGGCAAACTCGCTCCTCAAGCTGGAATTGCAGTTCTCGCTCAATATGGCGAAACAGTGGTACTTGTTACTGCAACTTCTGCTCCTCTTAAACAAGAACTCGATTATTTCCCTCTTTCAGTTGAATACCAAGAAAGACTCTATGCAGGAGGAAGAATTAAAGGTTCTCGTTGGGTAAAGCGTGAAGGCCGCCCCACAGACGAAGAAATTCTTTCAGGCCGCGTAATCGACCGCTCCATTCGCCCCTTATTCCCTAAAACATATAAAAAAGAAGTGCAAGTTATTGCAACGGTTATGTCGGTTGACCTGGAAAACGATCCAACAACAACCGCAGCTTTTGCAGTGTCAGCAGCACTCACTGCTTCAAACCTTCCATTTGGAGGCCCTGTTTCAGTGCTTTCTGTTGGACTCATTGATGGAAAATTTATTTTGAATCCAACCAACCTTCAGGAGAAAGATTCGCTTATGGACCTCACAGTTTCTGCAACAAAAGATGCCATTATTATGGTTGAAGCAGGAGCAAAAGAAGTCAGTGAAGATGATGTAATCGGCGGAATTGAATTTGCTCAAAAAGAAAGTAAAAAATTGTTTGCATTCTTTAATGAATTTGCCAAAGAAGTTGGAAACAAAAAAGAAGAATACACCGAAAAGGAAGCCCCAGCAGAGCTCGTTAAGAAAATTGAAAAAGCTGCAAAGGCAAAACTCCCAGCAGTTGTTGAATCCCTTTCAAAAGTTGAGAGTGGACGCTCAACAGAATTTGACGATTTAGTAACTGAACTTTCAGAAGGACTGGAAGACGAAGAGAAGTCATTTGTGTACGGAATTCTGGACCACATGAAGAAAGAATATTTGCGCGAAATGATTCTTTCAGGAAAACGCATTGATGGACGGAAGCTCGATGAAATTCGACCGCTTTCAAGTATGGTTGGAGTACTTCCACGAACTCACGGTTCAGCTCTTTTCCAAAGAGGAGCAACACAAGTGCTTACCGTAGCTACTATTGGTTCACTTTCAAACGGACAACTTTTGGAGTCGTCTGAAGGGGAAACTGAGAAAAACTACATCCACCATTATGTAATGCCTCCATTTTCAACGGGGGAAACAGGACGAGTTGGACAACCTGGACGACGAGAAATTGGACATGGAGCGCTCGCTGAACGCGCACTTCTCCCCGTTCTTCCTGATGAAAAAACATTCCCGTATGCCATCCGACTAGTTTCCGAAGTACTTTCAAGTAATGGCTCAACCTCTATGGCTTCGACATGTGGTTCGACACTCGCACTTATGGATTCAGGAGTACCAATTATTCGACCGGTTTCTGGTATCGCCATGGGACTCGTAATTGAAAGTGACAAGCGATTTGCCGTGATGAGTGATATCGCGGGAATTGAAGACTTCAATGGAGATATGGACTTTAAAGTAACCGGAACTGAAAAAGGAATTACCGGTCTTCAACTTGACGTTAAGACATTGAATCTTTCTGCAAAGATTCTTAAAGAAGCAATTGAGCAGGCTAAAGTTGGACGCGCGTTTATCTTAAAGCACATGCTTTCAACAATCGCTGAACCAAGAGCTGAAGTTTCAAAGTATGCACCAAAGGTTGTTACGATTCACATTGATCCATTGAAGATTGGAGAAGTAGTTGGACCTGGTGGCAAGAGCATTAAGAAGATTATTGCGGAAACAGGAGCACGAGTGGAGATTAGTGATGATGGATCAGTTGATATTTCAGCGGTAGACGCAGAGGCAGTTGATAAAGCAGTGAAATGGGTTGAGTCAATTGTAAAAGTTCCAATGCCTGGAGAAATTTATGAAGGAGAGGTTGTCAGAATTGAGCGATTTGGAGCATTTGTTGAAATTCTTCCTGGAAAAGACGGACTCGTGCATGTATCAGACATGTCAGAAGGATTTGTGAGTAACCCTGAAGACATTGTTTCCCTAAATCAAAAAGTAACCGTCAGAGTGAAAGAAGTTGATACGATGGGAAGAATCAACCTTTCGTTGAACCTCGACCCAGCAGTTGATCAAGCAAAACAAGAACGATCTCGTGAAGGTGGAGACGGTGGACGAGGCGGAAACAGTGGAGGCGGATCATTTGAAAGACGGCCTCAACGAAGTTTTGACAGAGGTAACAGTCGAGGACCACGACGAGACAATGGACCACGAACAGGAGCGCCGAGACGCGACTTCGGACGACGTGATCGCGAAGATGCAACTGGTGGACCTCATTTCCCCACAAGTCGCTTGGTGAGTTCAGAACCTACCCAAGGGCGATTTAATCGTTAAGACCTACTTACAAACAGGAAGCGTGATATGACTGAAAAATTCAAGATAATACTGTACTGTGGACCCGACGGAGCTGGCAAGGATTATTTAGCAGGGAAGGCCCTGGAAATGCTTTCCGATTTTCTGACGACAGCAGCAATGGTAACTACCAGACCTGCTCGTGACCCGAAGGTTGAAACAAAAATCCCCATTGAAGAGTCTGTTTTTGATGCATTGCATTCTTCAGGTGAACTCCTCGGTGCACACCTCAATCGAGGCCATAAGTACGCATATCGTCGACACGACTTGGTCGAGGCGAAG